>DYSO01000128.1 GCA_020718225.1 Draconibacterium orientale
TTATACTCATATCCGCGAACATACTCACGACCATATCCCAAACCCTGCTGAAGATAATAAGGCTGTGCCTTTTCCAGGCTGAGTTTCCCTGTAAATCCCGAGGCCCAGTACCAACGGTTATGCAACTGCCAGTATTTACGAAAATTCATCTTCAAATATCCGTTATGGGCAACCTTGAATGGAATGGTGTAGTTGAATTCTGCATCGAAGTAATAACCTTCCAAAGGATAGAACTGTACATCGCGGTGGTCATTCTTGAAAAAATAGTTGAGCGTGACAAATTGCTGGAACAAAGATTCATCGTAAAAAAAACCGGGAATAGCCTCAAGTTGTTCATTAAAAAGATAATAATTGTAAGAAGCGTAAAATGTATGGGTAGAGTAAAAATCAGGCCGGAAAATCAATTCCGTATAACCACGGAACAGTTTTTTCAGAAAATCGGCGCCATCCTTCATATAAACAGGTTTGTTACTGGCGGAAGCTACCGTAATTTCGTGGTTGAGGTCAACTTCGGCCCCGAACCCGATACCCAGTTTTTGCTTCGTATCAATATACGGAATTTTATATGTAAAACCATATTTCTGATTGTAACCGAAATGGGTCATTATCTGTAGGGTTTCATTCCGTCCCCTGACATTGTTGAAGGTGAGATCGATCCCATAGGTAAGACGGCTGAAATCGCGTGTCTCCCACCAAACATTAAAATTCCGGTCAGAAATTTCCAGAAAGGGGATGGGCCAGATATACCACCGTTCGATGACCGAAACCACAATATCGGTTTTATCGCTACCCTCAACCGGCATTGGATCAATGGTTACAATATTGAACAACCGGGTATTAAAAATATTTTCACGGCTCTCCAATATCTGTTCTGAAAGCTCCGACTTTAAAAGTGTATCTCCCTTCCTGAATAGCATTTCGCGTAAAATGATGGAAGGACGTGTGCGTGCATTTCCTTTGAATCCGATATTCCCGATAACTACATAGCAACTGTCGTGAAGATTAAGATTGGAAACAGGCGCTTTGGCGCTAACCCGTTCAACAGGATAAAATCCGGCGAACATCATCAAGATCGATAGTACCCTGAACTGGAAAATCCGGAACAACATCATGATCAGATGCTCAGATAATTCATTAAACCGTCAAAACGTTCCTGAAGCGCCTGGTTATATGAATCTTCATCCGACCACGATGCCTTGACCAGATAATTATAGCGAAAAAAAGTTTGAAGTACAGGCCCAATATCCATCCGGTCGAGTTTCAGTGTTACCTCTATTTTTGTCGATTCAGGAAATGAAGTTACATACAGGGAGAGAATTTTATTGTCGTTGGATTCCACAATCTTTGCGATTTCCACAAGGTTATAATCTTTTTCATTAAGCTCCAAAACAAGAACGCCTCCGGGAAAATTGACTGCTGCAAAAGTGTCCAGGTGTTGTAACAAGGTCGATTGGGTAATCAACCCGAGATACCTGCCTTTGCTGTTCAGAACAGGGAGCGCGGTGACTTTTAATCCGGAAAACGACCGGATAACATCATAAATATGCTGATTATCTGAAATGGATGATCTGTTCAATTTAATTCCACAATCGCCGATGATCCGGTCAGGGTCGTTGACTGACTGGATATCGGAGGCTGAAATCAGTCCGAGATATTCGGTGTTATTGACAACAGGGAGATGGGATACGCCGAACTCTTCCATTTGAGAAAGAGCATAAGCTCCTGAATCTAAGGGATTCAGTGGAATATAGGGCTCGGTAACCAGTTGTTTAGCGATCATTGAGAATGCTAATATATGAATTATACCTCAACCGGCTCACCGTTCCGTCGATTAATCCCGATTTCACCGCACAGCCGGGTTCGTGGGTATGGGAGCAGTTTTTATACTGGCACAGGGGCAACAACCGCTCCATTTCAGGAAAACAACGGGGAATTTCCGGTTTTTCAAAATCGATAAGCCCAAATTCTTTAATACCGGGAGTATCAATGATAAAACCGCCACTGGAAATTTCGTACATCTCTGCAAAAGTGGTCGTGTGCATCCCTTTGTGATGAAAACCGGATATCTTGCCCGTTTTAGGGGCCAGGACAGGATCAATGGCCTTAATGAGGGCAGATTTCCCGGCCCCCGAATGTCCTGAAAATAAACTCAATTTTCCTTTCAGTATACTCCGTAAAGATTCCATTCCATCTCCGCGAAGGGCTGAAACAGTATAACAGAGGTATCCGGCATCCTCATAAATTTTTTTCAGCGATTGAAGTTCCTGATCCTCTTTCGCCGAATGAAGGTCGATTTTATTGAAAATTAATCCTGCCGGGATATAGTAACCGGTAGCAGTAACCAAAAACCGGTCGATAAAGCCATTAGAAGTCCGAGGATGGGCAAGGGTCACGATTAAAAATGCATAATCCAGGTTGGCCGCAATGATATGCGAAACCTTAGAAAGTTTGGTTGCTTTACGGATAATATAATTATCCCGGGGTTCAATGGCCACGATCAGGCCATGGCTGTCCTGTTCCGAAAAAACAACCACTACCCTGTCGCCAATGGCTACCGGATTGGTATGTTTAATGTCACGCATCCTGAAATTTCCCTTGAGCTTACATTCGTGCCGGGTCCCGTCTTCCAGCCTGACCAGTGTCCAGCTCCCGGTCGATTTTATTACTGTTCCCTTCAAAGTTTTGTGGGGTATATGTTTTGAAAATGTGGGCCTTACACTTTTCTCTTTGTAAAAGTATAAAAAATAACTACATTTGACAGGTTAAAAAACCAAATTCCCCCTCCATGAGACCGCTTGCCTATATTACCTTGTTTTTTGCGCCGGCTATTGCCATTGCCATTTATTTGTATTGTATCAAACGATACGAAAAAGCTTTTCTGAAACTGCTCATAAAAAGTTATCTGGCCGGGGTATTGGGGATTTCGGTTTTGCTGGTAGCAGAGTTCATTGGATCGTGGCTGGGATTGAATGATGTCCGTTCCTTAAAAAGGACTTTGTTTTATTCATTTATAACCATCGGTGGAAGTGCAGAACTGGGAAAATTCCTGTTTTTCCGCTATCTGATTGTGCCCGACAAACGGGTTGACCGCCCGATATATGGCATTGTATTTTCTGTGATGACTGCCCTGGGTTTCGCAACGATTTTTCTCGTCTTTTATGCCATCAACATATTCGGTATTCAGCAAATCTTTCCTTCTACCATGTACACCATGATTTTTGTCCCGGCCAATATATTATTTGCTGTTGTCATGGGCTTTTTTATCGGAATGGCTAAGTTCCTGAAAGCCCGTATCGCCTTTTATCTGATCGGCTTATTAGGCGCTGCATTTTTTCATGGCATGTGCAATTTTTGTCTCATTACCCATGATTTTAAATTGCTAAGTCTCTTTTCTTTCGGGTCCATTGTTATCGTTTTCATCCTTGGGATAAAAGCTTCTTACTGCAAACCGGATCCATCATAACATCACATAGACTTTTCCCGGCAGGCATTTGACCATCCCTTCAAACTCAAGGTTTAACAGCGCCGCAGAGACGCAACTCATGGCCAATCCGGCGCCCGTCATAATTTCATCAATGCCAAGCTGCCCCCGTTCCTGCAGCATGTTGATGATTTTCTCCTCATCCGGCGTAAGTTCCTGGAATATTTTCCGTTGAATGACTTTTGGAACAACGGCATCCTGTCTCCATCCCATAAGATACTCCAGGTCATCTGCTTTTTGTATCAGCGATGCCCGGTTGGTACGTATCAGGTAATTGCTCCCTTCCGAATAAGGATCAGTAACCCTGCCAGGAACTGCAAAGACATCCCGGTTGTATGAGTTGGCAATATCAGCGGTAATAAGCGCCCCACCCTTTCTGGCCGCTTCAACAACAACAATGGCATCACTCAGCCCTGCGATAATCCGGTTTCGCCGTGGGAAATTTTCCCGGTCCGGGTTTGATCCACTTAAAAATTCAGTTACCAATCCCCCCTGGGTCAGCATCCGCTCAGCCAAAGATTTATGAACTGCCGGATAAATCCGGTCCAATCCATGTCCAAGAACACCCACCGTGTTTAATCCCACATCCAGTGCGTGACGATGGGCGCAACCGTCGATGCCATAAGCCAGCCCACTGACCACCACGATTTGCTGAGAAGCAAGATCCCCGATGATCTCCCGGGTTATGGATTTCCCATACGTTGTTGCGCTGCGTGTCCCAACCACAGCAACAATCCTGGGGAGATTCAGTTCCGCAGTCCCTTTATAAAACAGCAAAACAGGACTGTCATAGCATTGCCTCAACCGCTGGGGATATTGTTTATCCTGAAAATAGAGTAACCTGATACCATATCGTTGTATAAACGATGCCTCCTTTTCGGCGCGTAAGAGAATATCTTTATTGGCAACTGCATTGGCTATCAACCCGCCAACCCTTCCCATCTTTTGCAAAACCGGCCGGTGACCCCTGAAAACAGCTTCAGCGCTCCCAAACAGGGAAACCAGTTTTTTTCCCAATACATCGCCAACCCCGGGAATCAGGGTCAGGCCAATCCTGTAAATCATATTTTCTTCCGGCATGGTAATATTCTGCTTTTTGAACCTGTATCCATGGACTTAAACCGTACGCCCTTAATCCGTCTCGTTCATAAAAGGTAATAGGGTGTGCATAACTTTTTTCAGCTTTCGTCTGATTTGCTTGTAATTTTGAATCATGAACGACAAACCGGACGAAAAAGAGATCCCTCTTTCGTTGTGAAAAACTGTATCAAGTGAAAGAAAAAAAGAGTGCGCTGCTATGTCCGCTCGATTGGGGAATCGGGCATGCAACACGATGTGTTCCGGTAATCAAGGCGCTTCAGGATGCTGGTTGTCATGTTATTGCTGCAACCGGGGGCCGTTCGCTTCAATTTCTGAAGAAAGAATGTCCCGGAATAACCCTGTATGAATTTCCCGGGACTGCCGTGAAATATTCAAAAAGCCATCGGATGTTGCTGAAAATGATCTGGTTTGCCCCTGCTTTCTGCATCGGTATATGGCGGGAACATCAGACTTTAAAAAAAATGGTCCGTCGTTTTAAACCCGCCCTGATCATCTCCGACAACCGTTATGGATGCTGGCACCGGAAAATCCCCTCGGTATTTATCACCCATCAGGTCAGCATCCGGGTTCCTGCTTCAATAAAATTTCTGGAACGACCGCTGAATATAATCAACCATTGGTTCATCCATCAATACGATGAATGCTGGATTCCCGATTTCGAACCTCACAATGGATTGGCAGGGGCCCTGTCACATCCCTTCCGACTTCCGGTAAATGCATATTACATCGGTATCCTGTCACGATTTTCACCTTGCACCGGCCTGTCCGAAAACCATGAAGAACCTTTGGTCAACCTGGTAGTGATGCTCTCCGGACCAGAGCCCCAACGCACCATCCTGGAAGAGAAAATTCTGAACGAGCTTGAAAATATTAATATAAGAGTTATTATCATTCAGGGAATAACAGAAAACGATGAGACTAAAAAAGTGAATGACCGGATTCACATCTTTTCACATCTTGACACAAAGAAAATGGCCCGGTTGGTACAAAACGCTGAAATGGTCATATGCCGTTCGGGTTATTCGAGCATCATGGATATGGTAACCCTTGGCAAACGGGCGATCTTTATCCCGACACCGGGTCAGACAGAGCAGGAGTATCTGGCTCGATACCTGATGGAAAAGAAGATTTTTTTCTCCATGGACCAGGAAAGGTTCAATCTGTTATATGCCATGGAAATGTCAAATAACTATCCGGGAATGGTCATCCGGAATGATTATGCAATACTCAGGGAACGTATTGCCGGACTTTCAACCCGTTTTAATTCGTAGCGCCCGGTAAACCAGTATGATTCCCGCCAGGACAAATGGGATGGACAATAACTGCCCCATGTTCAGCGTCAGGTCACGTTCAAATCCGACCTGGGGTTCTTTAATAAATTCAATCAAAAAACGAATTCCGAAAACAAAGATCAGAAAAACGCCAAACAGGAACCCGGGGGCTGGTTTGCCATCTTTTTTATAATAATACCACCACAGGAAGAAAAAAATCAATAAATAGGATAACCCTTCATAGATCTGAGTAGGATGGCGTGGTACAAGGCCCTCCTCCGGGGAGGTGGAATTCATAAACAGAAAACCCCAGGGAAGATTTGTCGGCAGGCCGTAGATTTCGGAATTCATCAGGTTCCCCATTCGGATGAAAAACCCGGAAAGGGCAACCACAATAACAATCCGGTCGATCACCCATAAAAATGGTTTCTTCCGCACATACGAAAAAATCATAAGGGCAAGAACAATGCCTATCCCTGCGCCATGACTCGCTAATCCGCCCTCCCAAACTGCAAGGATCTTCATCGGGTGTGACAGGTACCATTCGGGCTCATAGAAAAAAACATGTCCCAGACGGGCCCCGACAATAGTTCCAATAATCATATAGGTAGTCAATTCATCCAGCAACCGGATCGGAACCCCCTCTTTTTTGAAAAATTTCTGCATGATCAGATATCCGAAGAAAAAGGAACCGGCAAAGAGCAATCCATACCACCGGACTGCAAAACTACCGAAACTGAAAATCTCAGGCGAGGGGCTCCAGGTAATGTATAATGGTATCATACCAGATTGAATTTTAAACAGGTACCGAATTCGGCGACACGGATCCTGGTATCGCCCATCCGGTTTTTATGGCCTGTGTTATTGAAACGATTTCACTTTTAGATTAAATAGGGTATCCATTTATGCTTCCAGTTGGGTTTGTTGATTTGCAGAAGCGGTCATCGACATCCTGCGGATCATTCCCAATGCAGTCTGGATATCCTGGTCAAAATATTCCCTGTAATTTGCCGGAAAACTATAGTAATAATCAAGGTTTTGACTATACACCCGGCCCAGCCGTTCGATCAGTTTGTTTGCTTTTTCGGTTGCCCCTGCCTGATAATAGTATTCGGCATAGGGAAGCATGTACATATCGAACGGCACCTTGGAATCGGGGAAATATTGGATATAGGTATCCATCACTTCAATGGCCTCTTTGTTCTTTCCCATATCCAACAGGGCCCTGGCGACACGCATGATGTTGGTTTTCGGCCGGGCCGTGTTGTTTAAGCTTTCCGGATCAACATATACATGTGGATCATTCAGGTTGCCCCAGGCACATCTGTTTTTAAAAATATCGTAAGAGGTAAGCGGATCAACGCCAGCCATCCCCGGGATATAATCTGCCGAATCGGCTTTCACCGGCATGAACTTATACACCCAGCCCTGAACCAGACAAAAAGAGTCGATGGCAGCACAATGGCCAACACTGGATGGAGCGGCAAAATAGAGGGGCCTTTTCCACTCGTTTGAAGCCATCAAATCCAGCAGCATCAGGTCGTTTTTATACAACTGATTGCTCCGGATGGTCCAATAGATCGAATCAACCATTTTACCCTGTAAATATTTGGGGACGATGCCATATTTGACACAGGCCGCTGAATCGACCGTAATTTTAACCTTTTTCGAAGGGAAAAACTTCATCCTTTCTCCGTTTTGAAGCGTAAGAAAGGTCTGGGGATTATCGCTTTTGATAAACTCGATCATATCCTTTAATTCAACATAACCTTTAATACCAATATCATAGAAAGGGATGATGTCGTTGGTACCCTGCCGGTATTGCTCCTTCAACAAGGTGAAGGGGATTGGTTCGGATTCATAGGCTTTTTTGTACAACTGATTGATATACCAGGGCCCGGATGCAAGCATCAGATTAACCACCCTGACGCTGGTACCAATCCCTTCCACCTCCTGATCATACCATAAAGGGAAAGTGTCGTTATCCCCATTGGTAAACAAAATGCCCTGAGGATCACACGAGTTCAGATAATTTGCAGCAAAGTCGCGACAAGCATATTTTCCCGACCGGTCATGGTCGTCCCAGTTTTCCTTTGCCATGATTCCCGGGACAAGAACAAGAGTCAGGACAAATACAACAATCACGGAAATCATCTCCGGAAATTTCTTTTTCATCCAGTTGACCAGTGGAATGATGCCCAACCCGATCCAGATGGCAAAAGCATAAAAAGAAGCAGCATAAGCATAGTCACGTTCACGGGGTTCGTAGGGCTGCTGGTTAAGGTACACAAGAATGGCCAGTCCCGTCATGATGAAGAGCAAACCGATGATCATAGAACCCTTGGAATCATTTTTAACCTGGAAAACAAATCCGATCAGGCCAAGGATCAGGGGGAGCAAATAATATTTGTTCGTGGCGCGGTTCTTCCTACTGTCGGGCAGATTGGTCTGATCGTGCCCCAAACGCCATTTATCTAAAAAAGGGATCCCGCTGATCCAGTTACCATCTTCGTTGTTGCCAAAACCCTGTATATCGTTTTGCCGGCCGGCAAAATTCCACATAAAATAACGGATATACATATGGTTAATCTGGTAGGTGAAAAAATATTTCAGGTTTTCACCAAAGGTTGGCTTGTTGATTGTTTCCGTCTTACCATCCGGGGAAGTTATTTCGACCGGGACTCCATTCCCACCCCAGTTTTTATAAAACTCTACAGCTCCCCTTCGTTGATTGCTCCACATCCGTGGAAAAAGCGTTGTAAAACGGGGGTCCCACACAGGGATTGTGCCCTTCCGCTGATCGATGACGATGTATTTTCCCGATTTTTTATCCTGTTGGTAATAGGGTTTCCCATCGGCATAATCAACAATGGGGGCATTGTAATATTGGCCATGGAATATCGGGAAATCTCCGTATTGTTCACGATTGAG
>DYSO01000259.1 GCA_020718225.1 Draconibacterium orientale
TTTCATCGGGCTACAGCAGCTTAAATTATTTTATGTTTTTATACTGGACTCAGTAATGTTTTACTAAAAAACCTGCAATCCATACAGGGGGTAATCAATTCGAACAATACCCTCCCCATCCTTGATGATTTTCTTTTTGAACTGAACGAAACATCCCTGACCATTACTTCGTCCGATCTGGAAACTACCATGCGTGTAACGGTTCAACCCGATAAGTCGGAAGAACCCGGAAGTATTGCCATTCCTGCCAGGATACTCGTGGATACCCTCAAAACTTTCCCTGACATTCCAGTCTCCTTTCAAATCGATCTGGATTCCCTGATGATTGAACTTAATGCAGGTGAAGGGAAATACAAACTTTCCGGCCACAAAGCCGAAGAGTACCCGCGCACTCCCTCACTCGATGAAACGACGGCCATCACCATCGATTCGAACCTCATGGCACAGGCTATAAATAAAACCATTTTTGCTACGGGCAACGATGAATTGCGGCTTGTCCTTTCCGGCATTTTTTGTGAACTCTCGCCCGATGATGTGGTTTTTGTGGCCACCGATGCCCACAAACTGGTGCGTTACAGGCGTACCGACCTGAAATCAACCAGTTCGGTAGCTTTCATCCTTCCGAAAAAACCGATGAACCTGCTGAAAAATATCCTGACCGGGCTGGAAGCCCCCGTGGTGATCGAATACAATAAAACCAACGCCTTTTTCTCGTTTTCCAATACCCACCTGGTTTGTCGCCTGATTGATGGGAAATATCCCAATTATGATGCTGTAATCCCCAAGGATAACCCCAATAAGCTCATCATCGATCGCCATGCACTGTTGACCACCATCCGGCGTGTTGCCATTTTTGCCAATCAATCGACCCATCAGGTCCGGTGTAAAGTAACCGGCCAGGAGCTGTTGCTAAGCGCAGAAGATGTCGATTTTTCGAATGAAGCTAAAGAACGGCTGAGTTGTTCATATACGGGCGAGGACATGGAGATCGGTTTTAATTCCAAATTTCTTCTCGAAATGCTCAACAATATTGATACTAATGAAATCATGCTGGAAATGTCGACCCCGAGCAGGGCAGGGATCCTTACACCGGTGAACAACGACAATAAAGAAGAAGATATCCTGATGCTTGTCATGCCGGTGATGCTGAATAAGTAGGAGGCTGCTTACACCCCTCAACGCCATTGGGATGGTATTGTCAAAATGAAATATTTAATTCTTTTCGATAGAGATAACCAAATTGGTAATCGTCTCATGCTCATGGCTCATTTGATTTCCTATTCGATTGAGTCGGGCAGGAAGTTTATCAACCTGGGATTCAGCGAATATGCCCCGCTTTTTCCTGCCACATCCAAAGACTTGCTTTGCCGTTATCCTGTTGTGAAGCACTCTTTCCTTCCCCGAACTCATTTTTTCAGAGAATCTGTCCGCAGATATTGCGAGATAATTTATTATATATTAACTGCTTATCCCTTTTAAGCAAGTTTGAAAGCCATAAAGGATTGCCTTTGG
>DYSO01000017.1 GCA_020718225.1 Draconibacterium orientale
ATACACAATGTTTTGACGGCTTTTGTTCATAACTTCGTCGCGGATTTAAGGACTTTTCATTAATTCTCTTCATAAATGCATAAGATTCTTCTGATTATCGTCATTTTTTTTATCTTTTTACAAAGTTCCCTGTTTGCCCAAAAACCCAAAAAAGAGGTTCAGCAACTTGAATTTTTTGATCTTTTTATTAAAAAAGAAAAACGGGATCTCAAAGAAAAAGACACCCTTTCGGTAAAACCGTACAAGTTATATTTCTCAATACTGCCATTTATTGGGTATAATCCGGCCATGGGTTTGGCAGCAGGGTTTACCATGAACCCGGCCATTTATCTGGGCGATATTGCCACAACGCCCATTTCTTCATTTGCAGTGAATGCAACAATTACTGCCCAGCGCCAGGCCCTGGTTAACATCCGGTCCAATGTGTTTACAAAAGGGGCCCGTTTGATCCTGCAGGGCGATTGGCGCCTCTATTTTTATTCCCAGTCCACCTATGGCCTGGGGAGCAATCTCGAGGGTGTGGATACCTCTGCTTTTATCATACATACCGGCGATTTCGGTTATACGGTATCTCAGGTTGCCTATCCCATGAAATTTGATTATATCCGGTTTCATGAAACGGTAAACCAAAAAGTGGTCGGGAAATTTTATCTTGGAGCCGGGTACCATCTCGACTATCACTTTAATATTCAGGATGAGAAACTAAATTTAACCTCCAATCCGAAAATACTGACTCCACATTATCTTTATACCATCCGGAATGGTTTTAATCCGGACCAGTACATTCAATCCGGTTTGGTTTTCAGTATTTTATACGATACCCGCGATAATTCAATAAGGCCAACCAAAGGAATGTATGCCAAACTGTTACCCCGGTTTAACCTGACGATTTTAGGGAGCGATCAAAGTTCCATCGCGATTTTTTCAGAATTCAGGGCCTATATCGGGTTGTCCCGCAGGAACCCGGCACATCTTATCGGTTTCTGGTACGAAGGGAATTATATCCTGGATGGCAAGGCGCCTTACCTCGATCTTCCGGCAGTGGGGTGGGATACTTATAACCGGACCGGCAGGGGGTATGTGCAGGGTAGGGTGCGCGGCGTAAATATGATCTATGGCGAAGTGGAATACCGGTTCCCCATCAGCCCTTATACCCGGATACTCGGTGGCGTTCTTTTCGTTAATGCAACTACTGCCGATGACCCCCAAAACGACATCCATCTTTTTAATTATTTTGCCCCTGCTTTCGGGGCCGGGCTCCGGGTGATGTTCAATAAAAAGATAAAGGCCAACCTGACCATCGATCTGGGATTTGGCCTGAACGATTCCAGGGGTTTGTTCCTGAACCTGACAGAGACCTTTTAAAGGCAAATATTTTCTGAAGATAGTCATTGACCCTTTATCATCAATGGGATGACGAAGATTTACAATCAAACGTAATTCACTCAGGTAAAATGTATATCTTTGTAACGGCTTTTGAGCATTCAAAGATCAACAAGGTAAGCCATTCAGTCGTTATCAATCTCCTCGCAGTTGTATCGCCGTCGGTTCCTTTTCGTGATTGAATCTTAAAATCACCAGTCCATTAGTATTCACTCACAAAAACAATCAATGAAAAACATTTTTGTATCAAATTTAAGTTTCAGGATCAACGATGAAGACCTGAAACAGGCCTTTGCTGATTATGGAGCTGTAAATTCTGCCAAAGTAATCAAAGACAATTTTTCAGGAAGGTCCCGCGGATTTGGTTTCGTGGAGATGACCAATGATGAAGAAGCCGACAAGGCGATTGAAGAGTTAAACAATGCCGAATTCGACGGAAAAGTGATCACGGTCTCCGTTGCACGTCCGAAAACAGAACATAAACCGGGTGGTTCCGGCGATTCACGTGGGGGTAACAGGTTCGGCGATAAATCCCGCGGTGGGTTTAAAAAAAGGTTTTAACCGAATTTCCTCCTGTGAAGGGTAATTCCGGCAGCCTGTTTAAATTTCATTATTGAATGGCTTTTTTTAGCTCGTTCAGGGTATTGGGTACAGCAATTACTTTCTTAGTGCCTGCATCGAGAAGGATCATTACCGGAGTTGCCAGGACAAAGTAGTCTGCGGCTTCTTTGCTGCGGATGCCTTCTTTGACACACAGGTGTTTCCATCCTTTCATCTCTGCAATTTTCCGGCCCCAGGATTCTATTTCAGTTTCCGTTTCATCGAGGCTGATGGCCACTACCTCTATTTTTTGCAGATATTCGGGTTGCCTCAGGAACGGATATAATTTTTCTGTCAGTTCCACGCAATGGCTGCAATCTGCCGACCAGAAAAGGATAAGGATATAGGCTGCTTTGGGGTTAAATTTGTAAAGTTCAAAAAGAACCCCTTCCGGGTCTTCCAAAATGATATCCGGAGCCTGGCTTCCTGCTACCAGGGTTTCCATCCCTTTTAACCTTCGGGCGATCTCTTGTCTTTTCGATGTAAGACAATTGGTGTCATTGATATAAGGTTCCAGAATTTTTATTCCGGCATCAATCCCGTTGGTTTCATATCCCCGGTAGAAATAATCCACCACCCATCCATATACCCGTGGATCACCCTTCCGGGCCTTCTCAATGGCAGTCTTTCCTGCCAATGGGAAGAGGGAATCACGCAGGGCAATGGTCGTGGAGAGTTGGCCGTAGAGGTTGACATAACCATCCATCCATTTGTTGATATTTGATGTTTTTATCAAAAATGGGCTGTTAAAATCCATGCCATCGAAATAGTGGTCAATCAGGCTTTGAATCCGTTCGTTTTCAGTGCCTTCCCATGGAATCTGTGGCACATGGTGAAAACCGTAAAGGTTGGTGATAAAAAGTGGTTTGTCTTTTTCAGCACGGGTTTTCAGCCATTGATTGTAAGCTTCCCGACGCTTTTCATATTCCAGGATCCCCTGCTGGTACAACAGAGATCCGGTATCGTCGTAATTCATTAAAAAATTTTGCAATACCCCCAGCTTTTCCTTTTGTTTGCTGTTTTCATTTGAAAACCGCATATAGGCCCTGTTTTCCTTTTCATCGGGTTGAAAATAGGCGCTGTCAGTGTTGTTACAATATTTGGGGCTTACCCATAATTCCAGGTTCTGGTCGTTGATAAAAATTGTTTTTTCTGAAGGATAGGGGGTACTTACATCGGTCTCCTTGTAATCAAACCGCAATACAAATTCTCCGGGTAATTTATCTTTGGATATTGCAATCGATGTTGTTGTTCCATCTTTCAAACCCTGAACCTCAGCGATGGGTTTAAATAATCCCGCACCCGATAACGCCAACAAGCTGACTTTGCTTTCATAAACTCCGCGAAGATGAATGGTAAGTTCTACATCACGAACTTGTGCAACCGATGTTCCGGACGTTAAATAAAAATGGAGAACTGCAATGAAGGCCATCCGTTCAACATGGTAAAAAAATCTTTTAACGGACATAAATATTAAGTTTGTAATGATACGGAACCTGTTTTTTTCCCGGTTTAAAAGTACAAACCATTTTAATGTTAACCAACGGTTAAAATTGTTCTTATTTTTGACCTGCCTTTATCCATGTAAAATATCTATCCTGACGCCTGCCATTTTGATGTCAAGATGAAGCATTTAGGATGTAGACAAAGAAATACCGGACCATAAAATGAATAATTTTTTTTCGATTCTGTTCCAGTTGGCCTGTCTGTTTTTTCTTGTTGAACCCGCATTCGGGCAGAAAACGATTACAATTGGTATTTTCACCGACAACCAATATTGTAATTGTCCGGTGACCGGGGTACGCAATTATCCGGCTTCATTGGAAAAACTCGATAGCGTGATCCGGTTTTTCAATACTTCGGATGTGGATGCCATTTTTCATCTTGGCGATGTCATCGATCATGATTTTGCCAATTACGACAGTGTCATTCCCCGCTACCGGAAATCGGCCATTCCTGTAAATTTTGTCATGGGCAACCACGATTATGCAGTAAAAGCAAGCCAAAAATCAAAAGTACTTCCCATGCTGGGTATTACAGACCTTTTTTATACCAGGGCCATCGGAAATTGGAAATTTATCGTCCTTAACGGGGATGACCTGAGTTTTTTAGCCCCGCAGGATAAAAAGAGGAAGCAGGAACGAAATGCACTTTTAACTGGGCTGATAAGCGGACTTCGAAATAATTTTTTACCCTGGAATGGCGGCATTTCGATGGCACAGATGAATTGGTTTGAGAGGGAACTTCAGGAGGCGCAGAAAACCGGGATGAATGTGATTGTCCTTTGCCATTTCCCGGTTTATCCAAAGAGCAGTTACAATCTTTGGAATGACCTGGAGCTTTTGGCCATTCTCAGACAGTATCCGTGCGTCAAGGCTTACTTCAATGGTCATTACCATCCGGGGAACTATGGGGTTGATAATGGGGTTCATTATATTAACTTCCGTGGAATGGTAAATACCGTGGAAACGGCCTATGCCCTGGTGACAATCACTTCCGACAGTATTCTAATCCATGGTTTTGGCCGGGAACCCGACCGGAGGTTGAAAATTAAAAGCGATGAATAAAAATATTTGTAAAAAGGCCATTTTCTTTGTTTTCATGTTGTCTGTTATCCAGGGATACACCTTTGTAGCCCCACCCATCGACAGCCTTAAAAACATAAAGGTCACCATCACCTTTTCAACGCCTCCTTCTGATTTTGCCGTGACCAAAGCCCCATTGCGTTTTAATAAAACCTTTGCCTTCAGTTTTCAGATTGACGATGGGAAAAAAGATATTTATTCGCCGGGCTTTCTGTTTTTAAATGGAGGGACTTATGCCGACTCCACCTATCCCGGATTGAAATTTACCGATGGTTGTGGTAACGATTTAAAGTTTAAAATGAGTTCCGCCCTTTTTTCTTTTGCAAAGCAGGGAGGTGTTTATATTGACGGACACGATGCAAACGGGCCTTATGCTACTACCAATGTTACCTGGCCGGAATTAATCGAAATGTATCAGGCAGATTGGGGGGTTGCAAACCATGGATTAAGTTCCGATATTGGCGCTTCCCTGTCGTATGATATTTCCAGGAACCATAGTTATGTGAAGTTGAAAATGCAACAGGCTTGTCAGGGTGGCCCCGACATGAGCATGTTTGTCAATCCGAATGGAAACACGGGCTATACCCAGCCTGCATTCGATCTTGGTTATCTGGCGTGTTTCCGGGGTGGGGCATCTTTTGGAAGGCCCGGTTTGAATGTTGTATCAACCTGGGACCATCATCATATCGATATGTACCGTGCCAATTTATATGAAACAATCGATTTGTCAGCCCTTATGGATGCAATGGCTGCTGCAAGTATCAATGGGGCACGCCATTGGGGTGTTGTTTTTACCCACTATATCACCAATGGGACCTATGGCTATACCTTCCCGGTGTTTAAAAACCATATGAACTATATTGCCAATACTTATGGAAAAAACGGCCTTGATAACATGTGGATGGCAACGGAAGAGGAGGTTCTCGAATATCTTTTAATGAATGATATGCTGACTGTCCAGGCCCAATTAAACGATAATGTGTTGGAAATTAAATTCACAGGGAATATTCCGACCGATTACCGCTTTTACAATACAACCCTGTTGGTTGACGCCAATGCAGTGATTACCTCCATAACGACTGAAGGCACGGGCGCCGCCTCGTTTATTGGAACAGGAACTCCGGCTGCCATGATAAACCTCAGCTGGAACGGGAGGGAAGTTGTTCCTGCCTGGGTTCCTGCCGATACCTGGGTGACGGTTACCGAAAATTCCCAAAGTCAATTAGATGCCAATATCGCCCTCGATTATATTGCCATGGTAACCGATGGCCCGGCCAAAGATTCGCTCCGGGAACGGATGTGCAACATTCCCGGGATTGAACTTCCCGGAGGGTTCTGTAACATTGTCCCTGTCAATACAACCATACAGGATGAAATCGTATCAGATGGAGAGACCACCTGTTACGATGCCAGAAATACAATTACGGTAGCCGGGGAAGAAACATATTTCATCGTTCAGGGCGGGGGGAACGCAACCATGATTGCCGGCGAAAACATACGGTATTTGCCCGGGACTTTAGTTGAACAGGATGGTTATCTGCATGGTTACATTGCTGTTGACAGTCAATACTGTAGTGCAAAACCGTCCTCTTTGGTAGCGGCTGTTACGGGCCGTGAGAAAGGTTTACCTGAATACAATCCTTCTTTTTTCAGGGTTAGCCCCAATCCGAACCAAGGGCATTTTATTCTGGAAGTAGTTGGGAATAAGGAAATGGCTGAAGTCAATATCGATATTTTCAATATGCATGGAGTGAAACTGGAATCTGAGGTGTTAAAAGGGGAAAAATATCAAAAATTTTCACTTGACCAGGAGCCTTCCGGTATCTATTTTATCCATGTGATATCGGGAAACACAGCTGAGACTAAAAAAATAATCATACTGTAACCCATCAATTGACCAGCAACTTCCCGGCTGTTTTTTGATGGCCGTTTTCGACATTGATCATATACATTCCCGGCAGGAGATTGATATCGATGGAGGCCCTGGATGGATCCGTCACTTTCTGTTCTTTTATTAATTTACCCGTAATATCAAAGATGCTGATGATGGATGAATCAGTCAGGTTGTTTAAATCAATATTTAAATATCCTCCTGAAGCAGGGTTTGGAAAGATGTTCAATCCGGAATGGCCTTTGATTTTGTCAATTCCGGCTGGCCAGGTCAGAAATGCTTTGAGCGCAGGGGTCGGTTTTTTATCAAGGCCCCAACAGCTTAGCTGGTATCCGCTCCAGCTCTTTTCACCTTCAGGCTCCCAGTAAATTACCCCGGTCCCTTTATGTTCAGGCACAGCAGAAACTTTATTTATCACAGCCACCAGCATGTCGTACGTGTTTTGCACCAGGGTATAGTCCCCTCCCACTTCCACAATCATTACCTCTTTTCCATATCGGGATGCCAGATCGGCCAGATTAGCCCCCAACTGGTTGATGGTAACGGTATAATCGGAGCCCAACCAATAGGGATAATAGGATAATCCGATTACATCGTATCTGACATGATGATCGCGGGCATTGTCATAAAAAGTCCTGCACCTGAAATTGTCGTTTCCCTGGTCAATATGAACAATTACTTTTATAGAGGAGTCAACCGCTTTGACAGCATCGTAGCCTTTGTTTAGCAATTGTGCCAATTGGGGCCAGTTTGAAGTGCTTCCATCCGGCCACAACATACCCCAGATGATCTCGTTGCCTGTTTGTACCCATTCGGGAGTGACCCCCGATGTTTTAAGAGCGGTCAGAACATCGAAGGTATGGTCATAGACATCGTTTAGCAACTGGCTGAAATTGTGGGTCGCCCATGCAGCGGGTTTGGTTTGTTTTGCCGGATCTGCCCAGGAATCGCTGTAATGGAAATCGATCATGATACGCATTCCCATATTTTGTGCCCTTACAGCCATCGAAACCACTTCCTCTTTGCTGCAATGTCCGTTGATCCGGTCGGATGAGGGGTTCACCCATACCCGGAGCCGGACCGTGTTGATGCCATGATCTTTAAGGATTTGAAGACACTCTTTTTCACTTCCGGAACTGTCGTAAAAAACATAGCCGGTAGCTTCCATTTGTTGCAACCAGCCTACATCCGCGCCTTTCGAAAACTGGGCTTCAGCCGGTAGGGCAAAGGAAAACAAGATCAACCAGAATAAGGAAACGGGAACCGGGAAGGATACCGTTGAAGGTCTCCTGTCCCGGTTGGGATTAGCCGATACATACATAATTCAAATCGTTGGTGCGTTATGGTAATACGACAAGTTTTTGGACTGATGTTTGCCCACAGGCTGCGATCCGGCAATAATAAACCCCGGGAGATAACCGTTGCCCGTGAAACCCCGTTCCATTCCACAGGATCTGATGGCGCCCTTCCGGAAATGCACCCTCTGTAACCAAAGCCGATTGTTTTCCGGTTTGATCGTAAATCCCGATTTTTACGTCACTACGGGTAGGTAAAACGAATGAAAGGGTCGTTTGACTGGCAACAGGGTTTGGATAAAGAGACAAACTCAGTTCATTTATCCCGGATGTAGCTGATGGCTTTCCGACAACTCCGTTGACAAACAATGGTTTAAAGAGGTTCCCGTCAAAATCGCTGAATTCAGCCGGCGTAGGATTGTCACCCCATCCGATTTCGGAAATTTCCGGGGAAACCGCATGGAAAATCATTCGGCACACATCGTTGTTCAGGTTACGGATGCCTTCTGAATCAGCGGCCCAGACAAAGGTTATTTTTCCGGGTTCGGGTGAGCCAAAGGTAACATCATTCATTCCGGGCAACCAGTCGGAAATCCCGGAGAACGACAGTTTCTGAGGATCATAGGTAACGGTAAACTGGAAAGAACCCAGATCGGCCATCCCCGAAATATGTATCGGGACTTCAACAGCGCCCGTTTGCGATATTATCGGGTTTAACGTTATCATTCCCTGGCTGGCCATCTCCTGTTTAACCGCGGGGGGGAGATAGGAACCATTGGCGTCGCCATAGGTCAATCCGTTGAAATCGGATGTGACATTGCTGTTTTCCACGGTGATGGGTTCATTGTCATACAACCAGTCGCCGACAGTGAATGAATTGATGAGGGAAACAATCCTTTTTTTCACAAGAAGGACATCACTGGCCGATAGTTCCCCGTTTCCGTTTACATCGCCGCTGGCAAGATAAATTCCGGTGAGTGGCGCAATGCTGGCGATATGTTTTTTATATAAAAGCACATCGCCCGCTGTAACTCCTCCCCAGGCCTTGGCGGAGGTCACACCCAGGGTATAATTACCGGAGGGGACCGAGGTAAAAGAGTAATTTCCCAAAGCGTTGGTGGTCGTTGTCGCGATGGTTGTCCCCCCGCTGTTTTTCAATCCGATCGTTAAATCATTTAATGGCGACAGGGAGGTATTGGCATAGGTAACGGTACCGGTTATGGAATGTCCCCCCGATGAAATTCCCAGGGTACCATCGATATGGATATTCTGTGCATAGATGTCTCCGCCGTCATTGCGTTGATCACTCCAGCTGATGATATACTGGGTGTGGTCAAGATAACCGAAAACCGGATGAAGTTTGTCGCTAGGAACGGTGCAGAATTCTACTTTCCCGGAAGGCCAGATATATTCTCCATCACTGTTCAACCGCATGGCAACCATCCGGCTGTCTTCCTGATTGCCAAAATCGTAATACTGGTAAAAAACAATCATGTCGGTTTCGGTAGAACGGGCCGTAATGAAACTTTCGTGCGTTGAAAGGGAGGTTGGAATAAAGACTTTCCCGGTATTGCCCCAGAGCCGGGTTCCCGTAGTTGAAACGCGTTGTCCGTATAGTCCCCGGTAATTCTGGTTGTAATCGCGTTCATCCCAGAAAATGTAAGCTTCGCCCGATGCATCAAAACAGGTGGCGGTCGGATCAATCTGATGGTAGGTAGAATGCGTCGAGAGCAATGCCCCGTTAAGAGGCATCATGATGGTTCCTGTAGAAGTTACATGTTGTACATAACTGCTGAAAACCGAACCGGAAACTTCAGCATGCCAGGTGATGAAAACCCCATTGGCCTTATCGCTTGAAATATGAATGTTCGTTGAATAAAAGGGGATACCGGAATTTGTATAAACGCCTACCGGTGCTGCCCATACAGCGCTTCCATTGGCATCAAATTTCTGGGCATAAATTTTATTTGTAACGCTGGGGAAACTTCCGGTAGTTTTATACCAAACCATGATAAAATTATCCCCATCGGATTGGATCAATGAAGGAGAAACGTTCCCTATACTCAATTCCTGGATGTTGATCCCGCCGGCGCCCCATAAAAGTTCACCGGAAGGGGATATTTTCTGCATTTTAAGGTATTCCTTGCTTATGTCGGAAAAGCATTGCATTACAAAAACCGCATTTCCGTCGGCAGTGGCTAATACTTTCGGGCTGTACTGGATCACAGTTCCGGGGAACAATGCGATGCCATTGGCTCCGTAGGTAAATTCACCGGAAGGGGATATCCTGTAAGCATAGCTGTTGTTATACCCGGTACGGATATCCTGAAAGGTGATAAGGGCAGCAGTGTCATTATCAACCGTCATATCGTAATCGGTTATCCAGGTATCTGCCGGGTGACTGCTGATTAAAATTCCGTTTGCAGGCCATAGTTCACTGCCATTGACATCGAGTTTTTGCAGCCTGACGTTGTAGTTGCCGTTATCGTTCGAAAACCAGCTGATATAGGTAATGCCGCTGGGATGGGTAGCCACCTTCGGAAGGGTCTGTTCCCCGTTCATATCGGAAATCTGGTTGTTTTCAGCCGGATCGTTGCTCCACTGACCGGATGTGACTGTTGAAAACAAAAGGGATTTCATCGAAGAGATCCTGTTGTAATCAGTTACTTTAAACATCACATCCCAGGCTTGGTTTTCCCCGACAGGGGTCCCGGTAAAAATGCCATCGGATGATATAGACATACCGGCAGCCATTGACGGCGATGTAAAGGAGGTACTGTAGTTGTCGGGGATCTCATAGGTACCGCTGATGGCAGCCAGGGTATAACTGTTGCTGTTCCCTTCGGAAATGCCGGCGGCCCAGTTGGCATCGGGGGTAATGTCGTTCCCATAAAAAAACTCAATTTTGCCTGACGGGTAAAGCGTTACAGCTACATCAACATTGACATCGGGTTGATTAAACAGGGATGTTTTCCACCGGAAGGTGGCATGGGTTTCATCGCCTGAATAATACATGGCATCGCCGGAAGCGGGATAGAGCATCAGATCGGCGCCGTATGGGGTAATACAACGGGTTGACATGATATTGGAAGCGCTTCTGACATATTCAAAGTTATTGTTGAACAGGATAGAACCATCTGTTGAAATTGCAAGGGTATCGTATAATTTTCCATAAAAAGGGAACTGAAACCCGATCCCCTGAAGGGCGAAACCATCGTCATTGTTATTGGGCGACAATGGCTGGCTGGTTATCGACGGGAAAGTCCCCTGAAAAACTTCTTCCGTATAGTCAACCTTCAAATCCCAGGTATAAGGGGCTAACCCTCCTCCGGCATTGAGCTGGTAGCTATAGGGTTGGCCTGCAATTGCGGGAGGCAGGTTGTCGGTCAGGATCAGAGGGGCATCAAAGGATACGGCTTTTTCAACCGAAAGATAAATGGTTCCGTTTTCATTGATGGGAACATTGGATTGCGAAGAAATAACTTCCTGAGGGGTAGCGCCGGAATAATCGATTACCGAAAATGAATTCACCTGGCCGCTTCCTTCGTTATAGGGGTCCTGTCCATCGATCCGGAGAAAGAATTTTGCCGGTTGACCATTGATAACGTAACTCAGCAAGGGAGTAATATCCAATCCGAGTTCAAGGGTTTTATCGGCCTCGGATGAGCCACCCTGCATGTAAAGGCCGCCACCCTGATAGGAGAACAGTGGAAAACTCAGGGTGTTCTCAGGCAGGGTTGCCGTAAGGTCGGTGGATACCCCTGCCGAAATTTTTATTTTATTCCGGGAAGTATGTTTCACGGTGGCTTTCAGGGTCAGTATCGGGCTGCAGGAAGGTTTGGTTGTGATCAGATGAACGACATTATTCCATATTCCTCCGGTTTCGGTTGGCTCTGCCAATGTTTTGTACATCACATATGCCTTTCCGCTGTTTCCCCAGCCGGTTCCCCAGCTGTTGGCCATTTTCACCACTCCGATTTCCCAATCGCGCATATTCACAATCCCATCGCCATTGATATCGAGATGGTTGGTGTATTGTCCGTCGTTGTTGTAATCGAAACGGATCGAATCGTTATACCCGATGAATGTCATGGCATGGTTGACACTGGCATCCCATCGTGTGACGACCATCTTTCCCGCTTCCGGGGTGCCTGATGGAAGCGTATTTGTCTGGAAGTTGCCCGAAACGCCACCGCCAAAACAAACCAAACCACCTGCTTCAGAGCCGTTACCATGATCGTAGAACCATTGTTTGAGGGTTTGTAACCCTTCGGGCGTGGAAACAGAAATAGAGTAAATGCCCAGGACCCGGTTTCCCATCCCCTCATAATAATCCGCGTAACCGCTCATCCAGCGTGACTGGCCGCCGTACCACGGGCTGCCGCCATAACCGGTAACATTGATACAACCATCGGCGTTGATGATCTGCCATCCGTCAAAATACCACGAACCGCCTCCATTGCCACCGTTCAGGAAATTCCATGTAAAATGGGTGGGGTATTGGGTTTCCGGGGTATTGGCAGCAACCCCGCGGATGAAATCCTGTTCATAGGTGAAGGTATAGCCAATCCCGCTGGCTTGTCCGCAACTTCCGCCATCCTGGTTGAAAATAGGCCTGAAATAGGGCTCCGTGGAATTATCAATGCTCGACGGGAGTGTCCTCGTTTTGTATTGTTCCGCTATTTCAAGGGAAGGCAAACTGCCAAGATATGCATAATCGGCCGCGGTAAGTTCACGCAAACCGCCTGCAATCCAGGGCTCCCCGTTCTTGTCGGGGTTCAGGTTTATGATTTGTTGACCCGTCAGGGTCAAAACCGTTGCAAATAAAAACAACAGTGTCCATGTAAATTTCAAAGAAGCTTTCATAATGGTGTAGATTTTACAGATCGGAGTTTATTGAATGAATTTACCAGAGTAACTATTTTCTTTTCAAATATAGGGACAATTTCAATTCAATTCAGGAAGAGGTAATTATAAATTAGAACCTGGCAATTTACTTGTTAAACGGGGTTGTGATGATATCAATGAGTAAGACACATCGTGGCGCGAAAAGTTGCAAAGGGGCAAATTTTTTAGTTCCTTCCGATTTTCCCGGAATTTGCTACCTTTGATGGATCAAAAATTCATTTTGGTTCGATTGATGCTAATTTTTGGTGATGAAAAAAGATCAAAAAAAAAGATCCGGTAAAATTAAACCAGGGAAAAAAACCGAAAACCCGGAAGCACCCCATTGCCCTCTTTTTGAGGAGCTGTTTAACCTTTCACCTACTCCCTATTTTCTTGTCAACCCGGAAGGTAATATCTACGACCTCAACCACAGCGCCGCAGAATTTCTTGGGATGGACCGTTCCCAACTATTGAATAAAGCGCTGACGGCTTTTTTCCCGGGTGAATCAACCACCCGGTTTGATGATTTTATCAAACAGCTTTTTACCAGTAATGACAAGGGAAAATGCCTGTTGCCTTTTAACGGGAAGGGCCATGCTCCCTCCATGGTTCAATTCACGGGCCTGGTAAGCCATGAAAAACAAATTTGTTTCTTGACCGCTGTCGATATCACGGCTCAGGATCAATTGGAGAAAAATCTCCTCCATGAACGTCTGCTCCTGCGTACCCTCATTGATAATTTACCCGACACCTTGTATATCAAAGATGCCGAAGGCCGCAAAATCATTGCCAACCCCGCTGATGTTGAAGTTACAGGCTTTCAATCAGAAACGGAAATTGTAGGTAAAACCGACCTGGAGATATTTCCTGGCGACATTGGCCGCCGGGGCTACGACGATGACCAACTCGTTCTGAATAAAAAACTACCGGTACTGGAACGGGAAGAGGATTTTTTTGATAACAATGGGAATCAACGGTGGCTGCTTACTTCTAAAATCCCATTGCAGGACGAAAAGGGAAAAATCATTGGACTGGTCGGAATTGGAAGGGATATTACAGCACGGAAACGGGCTGAAAATCAATTGGCCAAACAAACAGAACAACTCAAAGAACTCAATGCTACTAAGTATAAATTCTTTTCCATCATTGCCCATGACCTCAGAAGCCCTTTTGGGACGATTATGGGCCTCTCTGAAATGCTCCTCACCGACCTGAAGGACTTTGATAAAGACGAAATCGAAAAGTTTTTGGGGATGATTACCGCCTCTTCCCGGCAGGCTTTTTCCCTGCTCGAAAACCTGCTCCTGTGGGCTAAAAATCAACGGGGGACGATGAGTTTTCAACCCGAAGTGCTGGAAGTCCGGAAAAGGGTCCAGGATAACATCAACCTGGTACAAAGCCAGGCCGATAAAAACATGATCGATACCATTCTCAGGAACCTGCTGACCAACGCCATAAAATTTACGCCCCACAAGGGTAGTATCGTGGTTACCGCCGAAAAAATCAACCCATTGGTCGAAATATCCATTACCGATACCGGGGTGGGGATCGCCAGGGAAGAGCGGGACAACATCTTTAAGATCGTTGGGAAACCCGGAGCTTTTGGCACCGACAATGAAAAGGGCAGTGGTCTTGGTCTGATTTTATGCAAAGAGTTTGTCGAAAGGCATAAAGGCAAAATCCGGGTCGAAAGTGAAGTCGGGAAAGGAAGTACCTTCCGGTTTACAATCCCCGGAATCGGGTAAAGCTGGATCGCCTTTTTATTGAATTTGCAAGCTATGGAGGATGAATTCAGGCAATTATTACCCGTACCAACCATTTTTACATAATTATTAATAAAACTATTTTTTTGTATATTTGCACCCGTTTTTATTTACTCAGATAAGTTTAACTTCGAAGCGGACATCACGGAAAACTTAGGAGAAAAACTTTCAGAAAAACAAATATGACAGAAAGCACCCCATTGACTTTTCCGGCATTTTTTGCTTCCACACGAACTCGGTTTGGCGATCGCGATGCGTTGGCCATTGTGGGCGAAAAACCGTTCACTTATTCCGAAACAGGCCACCGGATCGAAGCCCTGATCAGTTTTCTGGAACAACTCGGTATCCGGCCCGGGGATAAAATAGCCATCCTCAGTACAAATCAACCCCACTGGGGAATCGCGTATTATGCCATTACCTTTATGGGCGCTGTTACAGTTCCCCTCCTCCCGGAATTCCTACCGGGTGAAATTGAAATCCTGCTCGAACATTCAGAATCAAAAGCAATCTTTGTTTCTGAGAACCTGTTGCCCAAACTGCAGGGATTAAAACCCAGGGCATTGTGGGCAGTAGTTCAAATTGAGGATTTTTCAATCGTCAATCCGGAACCGCTTTCCCCGGTTTTTAAACAGGAAGCGCAACCCAGTTTACAATATGCAGTTCAGGAAGACGACCTGGCTGCCATCATCTATACTTCCGGAACAACCGGGAAACCCAAAGGGGTGATGCTTTCCCACAAAAACATCTGTTTTACAGCCGTCAATGGCTTTAAAATCCAACATATAACCGAAACCGACCGGTTTTTATCCGTTCTCCCACTTTCGCATACCTACGAAAACACACTGGGACTTATCCTGCCCATGTACAGTGGCGCATGTGTCTATTATCTGCGTAAACCACCAACCCCCTCGGTACTCCTGCCGGCCCTGCTCGAAGTCAGGCCAACGACCATGCTTACGGTTCCAATGATCATCGAAAAAATTTACCGCTCAAAGATATTACCTGCGTTTACAGGTAATATGCCAATGAGGCTCCTGTTTAAATTCCCCCCTGTTCGGAAAGTATTACACCACCTCGCCGGAAAAAAACTGATGGCAACTTTTGGCGGGGAATTGCGGTTTTTCGGAGTAGGAGGGGCAAAACTGAACAAAACGGTGGAACAGTTTATGATTGATGCCGGGTTCCCTTATGCAGTGGGCTACGGACTTACCGAATGTGCCCCTTTATTAGCTGGTTTCAACCCGCAGAATGCCAGGCTCCAGTCAACCGGCCCTGCCTGCGAAGGAGTTGAACTGAAAATCCATCATTCCGATAAACGAACCGGCGAAGGGGAAGTGTGGGCAAGAGGCGCCAACATCATGAAAGGATATTATAAAGAACCTCAACTGACCAGTGAAATCATGACCCCCGAAGGTTGGCTGAAAACCGGCGACTTAGGCGTGTTCGACGACGAAGGGAACCTCTATATCAAAGGCCGTGCAAAGAGCATGATCGTACGGTCCAATGGTGAAAACGTTTATCCTGAAGACATCGAATCGGTTATCAATAACTTCCGGCACGTAGTCGAGTCATTGGTGGTCGAGAAAAAAGGAAAACTGATTGCCCTGGTCCATTTTAACCAGGGAGAGATCGCCTTGCGCTATCAATACCTCAAAAATGAGGTGGCCAACTATGTTGAACAAAAAATTGAAGAACTCCGCCAGGAATTACAAAATTATATCAACGCACGGGTCAACAAATATCAACAGGTACAAATGGTTATTGCCCAACCCGACCCCTTTCAAAAAACGGCCACACAAAAGATCAAACGTTTCCTCTATACTTAATGAACTGACAATATCATGCGGTTTTTAATTTCTGTAAGCGGTTGAATACCCATTTCACATTGAACGAACATGATTTTGAACTGCTCTTCCGGGGCCACTTTCATGGCCTGTGCCACTTTGCGACAGGTTATGTGAAAGATTTCGATATTGCCCGTGAAATCGTACAGGATGCTTTTGCGGGATTGTGGGAAAAACGGGCCATCATCGACCCCTCCAGATCGGTCCAATCCTATCTTTCCACTACCGTCAGGAATAAATGCCTGAATTACCTCCGCGACCATAAAAAATTCAGCTACAACCTGCTTGCCCTCGAAGGATTGGGCCCGGAAACGGAATATGTCCAAAACGACCGGCTTGCTGAAGTTGAACTGGAACAACGGATCTCTGCGGCCATCGGGGAACTTCCCGAAAAATGCCGTGAAATATTCCTGCTCAGCCGCCAGGAAAAACTGAAGTATCAACAGATTGCCGATACATTGGGCATTTCCGTAAAAACCGTTGAAACCCAGATGTCAAAAGCGCTTCAACACCTGCGGCTGCGCCTGGCAGATTATTTGTCCATCATGATAATCCTGATAACCCTCCCATGAACGATATCCCAAAACACCGCCATTTTCCCACTCCACTCAATCCATGCACTCCCTCTGGGCTGTTTCACCCCGTTACGGCCTCCCATCTTCTCTGTTTTACGAAGGGCCATCAGGGTAAACCCACAATGATGTGTATTATTCAATGTAATTCATTATGAAAACGGGTTCAACATATTATAATGATCTGATTTCGAGATATTTTCATGGCGAAATTTCCGCCGAAGAAATCCATGTCCTGGAACAATGGGTACAGGCAGCCCAGGAAAACAGAAAAATGTTTCAGGAATATGCTAATACATGGAAAGCCATTGAAAAATCCGGTACCGGACCAGCCATCAACCTTGATAAGGAATGGGTTGCACTGAAATACAAAATGTACGGCGCCCCTCATCCGGCTTCCCGCCATCACCAACCGGCTTCCCACCTTTTGAATCTATGGCCACGGGCCTTGAGATACCCTTTGTTACGGATCGCTGCCATTTTCCTCCTTTTTGCCATCCCCGCATTCCTGCTCTACCATTTTTATGGGCCGTCAGGCGAAAAACAGTGTAATGCCGGAATGGAAGTAGCTTCCTGTACATTGCCCGATGGAACTTTGGTCACCCTGAATACAGGGTCAACCCTGGTTTATCCTTCGGGGTTTGACCATTCTTCACGGTTGGTGAAACTTACAGGGGAAGCCTGGTTTGAGGTTGCTCCCGATCCGGCTAAACCCTTTGTTATCACTACTGATAATATTCGGATTGAGGTGGTGGGTACTTCATTTCTTGTAAATACACGGAAGGGAAAAGACGCCAGCGAGATCATCCTCGCTTCGGGGAAAGTTAAAGCCTGTTTTAAAAACCGGCCTGATGACAACACAATCCTTTCACCCGGAGAAAAAACCATTTTCCTGACAGAAGGATATACGATAAACAAAGAGGTAAATACCGATATAAATTACCTTTCATGGAAAACAAAACAGATGGTTTTTAACAATACGCCACTATCGGAAGTGGTAGCCCTTCTCAATAAAGTGTACCGCAATCCTGTCAGGATCCTGGAAAATAGTCTCAATAATTGCCGGATTACTGCTACTTTTGATCATCAATCGTTGGAATCTGTCCTGAATGTACTTAAAGCCACCCTCGATTTACAGATACAAAAAACCGGGTCCGGATTTGAAATATCAGGCCATGGGCGCCGGTAAACTTTTACTTGTCGCACTGCTTTTTTGTTCCCTGAAAGCTTCATCACAACAGTTGCAGCAACGCCTTGACCTCTCTTTTTACGATAAACCCATCGCTGAGGTACTTCAGGAAATAACGCGGCAAAGTGGCATAGAATTTTCCTATGACCCCCAGCGCGTGCCAGTCCATAAGCACATCACGGTAAACATCAAAAACCGGACGGTGAATGAAACTCTTGAGGAAGTTTTAATACGGAATGACATTGAATATTCCAGGGTTGAAAAACATTTTGTGTTGAAAAACAAGATATCACCTCCTGATCAGCACGATAATAAAAAAGTACTGCCATCCGGAAAAAATTTTACCATCAGTGGTTTCATCAAAGAAAAGGCCACCTCCGAAGCATTGATCGGTGCAAATATCAGGGTCAAGGACACCCCTATGGGCATTACCTCAAACGGATATGGCTTTTTTTCGATGACCCTGTCGGCAGGCGTTTATCAATTGGTTGTTTCTTATGTAGGATATAAGGAACAAATTATAGAGACCATCCTTGATGAAAACAAAACCATTGCCATAGAACTTTCCGAAGATCTTTATCCTATGGGCGAAGTGGAAATCATTGCTTCCCCATCAGATGACCATGACGATCCGATGGACGGGATCCGTTTTACTCAAAAAACCCTGGCCACACTACCGGGTTTTGGAGGTAACCTGGATGTTATCCGGGCGCTCCAGTCGGTCCCGGGAATCCACTCCTTTGGCGACGGGTCGGCGCTCTACTACGTCAGGGGAGGAAACAGTGACCAGAACCTGTTGCTTATCGATGAGGTCCCGGTATACAATCCTTCCCATCTGTTCGGCTTTTTCTCAGCCTTTGCACCCGATGCCATCAATGAAGTTCAGGTCTATAAAGGCGATTTTCCCGCAAGGTACGGAGGGCGCCTCTCTTCGGTCATCGATATCAAGGCGAAGGAAGGAAACATGAAACAATTTGGTTTTTCGGGAAACCTGGGCCCTTATGCCTCTGCCCTGACCCTCGAAGGGCCTGTCATTAGAAACCGGGCATCGTTTTTTATCTCCGGACGGATTTCGACACTGAACTGGCTTACCACGTTTTCGGCATTACAAAAGACCTTCGATTTCCGGTTTTACGATCTGAATGCAAAAATAAATTTCAAAATAAATACCAACAACCGCATCTTTTTTACCTTTTATACAGGCCGGGATGAATTCAGTCAATATGCTTCAAAAGAGGTTAATACATACGGTATTCGCTGGAAAAACAGGGCTGGCACACTCCGCTGGAACCACGTTTTTAATGGCCGCCTGTTTGCAAATACAACCCTCAACTACAGCCGGTATGACTATACCCTGACCCTCCCCAGGGAGCAGAATGGATTCTGGAACTCTTCCATTTCAAACCTTACCCTGAAGTCGGATATAACCTGGTACCTCAACCCGGATAATACCATCAGGGCCGGAGTGGAAATTACAAACCATGAATCAAATCCAGGGAAAGTGGAATTGAACAATGAGGGTGGCAACCTCAATGTCCCTCAGGTATCACCGTATCATTCAATGGAATATGTTTTGTATCTGTCGAATGACCAAAAAATCGGTAAAAAATTTTCCATTCGGTATGGATTGCGACTGCCCATCTGGCAGGATTGGGGACCTGCAACGGTTTATTATTTTGATGTGAACCACAAGGTAATTGATACAACAAATTTTCCAGGGATGACCGCTTATGATATCTATATCAGTCCTGAACCCCGTTTGAATTTGCAATACCACATTAACCCGGTTTCTTCCGTCAAACTCAGTTATTGTCGAACAACCCAGTTCATGCAGTTGCTTTCCAATTCTACAAGCCCTTTTAATTCGCTCGAAGTCTGGGCCCTGGCCGGACCCAATATTCCGCCTCAGAAAGCAGATCAGATTGCCCTTGGGTATTTCAGGGAATTTTTCAAGGCAAGGGTCGCCTTTTCCGTGGAGGCTTATTATAAATGGTTTCATGACCATCTGGATTACAGGGACCATGCCAATATGCTCTTTAACCCTTTAATCGAAGGTGAATTGCGGTTTGGCACGGACAAATCCTATGGCATTGAGGTGATGTTCAGGAAACAGACAGGAAAATTGACCGGTTGGATGGGTTATACCTGGTCGCGTGCATTCATTACAACCCCCGAAGTAAATAATGGAGAAAGCTATCCTGCATTTTATGACCGGCCTAACGATTTTTCCATAAATATAAATTACGATACGCGAAAACACTGGTCTTTTCAGGTTAACTGGATTTACATGACCGGCGCCCCGATAACGACTCCGGTCGGTTTTTATTACAACAACGGATATTCTGTACCCCTCTACGGACAAAAAAACAATGACCGTCTGCCCGATTACCACCGGCTTGACCTTTCGTTCAGATATGCATTCAACAAACCCGGAAACCGATATCAGCACAGCTTGTCCGTTACCCTCTATAATGCTTATGGCAGGTTGAACCCGTTCTCTGAAAGTTACAATAAAATCATGAACGATAACGGCGATTTTATCGTACCCTCTAATCTGAACGGCAGCTATGAGTTGGTTCCTACCTCCATTTCCGTAGCCGGAATAATCCAATCTATTAATTACCAATTCAAATTCTGATGCAAAAGATGATCTGGATTACCGGAGTATTATTACTGATGCAAAGTTGCGTAAAGGAAACTTCTTTTTCGATCGATGGGCCGGCGCCTTTTAAAGTGTGCGCCGAAGCCATCCTTACCGATGAGCCAGGGCAGCAAACCATCGCCCTCACCCTTCCCGTTAACCAATTGAATCAATCCCCGGCGCCTGTTACCGGGGCAATCCTGCTGATCAGCAACGCAGATTCAACCTGGGCCCTTACGGAACAACCGGTTGGCTCGGGGCGGTACCTGACCCCGGCGGCGTTTTATGCCAGGCCACTGAAAACCTATACCCTGCTGATCGCGCTGAATGGTCATATATATTCGGCCAAAGCCACCATGCTGCCCGGAACAACCTTCCCGGAATTGAAATATTCAAAAAACAATGACGATAATCTCTACCATATCGACTGGGTTGCCAATGCCTTTAGTGCAGAAAACGCTGCCATGTGGGAAATCCTCATCGACTGGTCATTGGTAGCGGGTTATACCCACCTTGATTCCATCAACACCCATGCAAGGTTATTGTTCTATACCCTGCCAACCCTTGACGTAAGTGAAATCTTTGCCCCGCAAATGGAAGCAGTAAATTTTCCGGTTGGGACTCAGATTACCGAGCGGCGTTATTCAGTTACCCCTGAACATGCTGCATTCCTGCGCGAATTATTGCTGGAAACCAACTGGGCCGGCGGAATATTCAACGAAGCAGCAGCCAATGTAACCACCAATTTTAGCGCCGGCGCCTGTGGCTTCTTTGGCATTTGCAGCGTCACTTCCTTATCGGTGATCGTCTCCCCATAAAAAATTTCAGTACTCAGGTCAGGGTAAAATGGAACCAGGGTGTATTATATTCAAAACGTGTCAAGTTCCAGGTTTAACCTGCAACTTGAAACTTTGAAACCCAAAACAACGAAAACGATGAAAAAAATGAAAACAATGAGATTTTTCCGCGTAAGCGCAACTGCTTTCCTGATGACAGGGCTCTTTTTTACCGGATGTAACAAGGAAAAAACAAACCCCGCTTCCCCCGATTCGTCCTCCCTGCAGCAACTTGCCATGGATGAAGTTTCGGAACAAGCCGCATCCGACGAATCCATGTACGATGTCAGTAATTTTCTTTCCGGGGGCGACCTGAAATCAACCGAGATGTTGCCTTGCGGGGCTACCGTCGATTCAACACAAATAATCAACGATACCATTACCATCTTCATCACTTACGATGGTTATAATTGTAATGGGACCCGTTATCGTACCGGTCAGGTAGAGATTAAAAAACAGGTGGGTATGCGATGGTTTCAGGCCGGTGCAACGGTGATGGTCAAACACATTGATTTTACCATTACCCGGATCCGCACCGGAAAATCAATCACCATCAACAGCAACAAAACATTTCAAAATGTCAGTGGAGGGATCATCCGTCTGCTGGGCCATGGGGTTACCTCCATCGTTCACCGTTTATGGGGATCTGAAACGGTAACCTTCCCCGACAACACTTCCAGAAACTGGGAAGTAGCGCGTCAAACCACCTTTACCGGAGTTCCCGGCCAACTTCTGATGACCATCGATGGTTTTGGCTCCTCCGGTGAATATAACAACCTCGTGGTTTGGGGGGTCAACCGCAATGGTGAAAATTTCTATACCCGGATTGAACAACCCGTTGTACATCGTCAGTTTTGCGACATGGATCCGGTTTCCGGTATCAAGGTACACCAGATCCCTGCCGACTCTAAAAGCGCTACCATCACGTATGGATATAACAGCGACAACCAGCCCGTTACCGGCGATGAATGCCCAACCAAATTCCGGGTTGACTGGGAAAAGAACGGACAATCAGGTACCGTATATTTATGGTTGCCATAAAATGCCTGGTCCCTTATATCAAAGATTCTTACCTTACTGTAAAAGCCGCTCCTTTGCCCGGGGCGGTTTTTTTATTCTATCCCGGAAACCATCAAAACCTGTTTTTTACCATCGGTTTCGAATATACCAACCAATATTGGCTAAATCTTATTTTGATGTGCTGAAATAATGCTGACCATTACCGGAAGATTAAAACAATCAATTTTGTCTTATTTCCTATAACTGTTTAATCCGATTCAGTGAAGATGATTCTCCCGGCGCTTTGTGAAAGGGATAAAAAAACGAGTCAACACCGAAAAGAATCAGGTTTAACACCGGAATACTGTAATCGGATGATTATCTATTGCCCCGAATACTGCAATCGATTGATTATCTATTGCCCCGGCCTTCAGACCGGGGTTTTAAAAATGTTTGATATGAATGGCTTTAGCCACATTATATAGGTTATTCACTAACATGTTTGTTATTAACTACAATGTGTATTTGACTCAAAAATGAAACTACAACCGGGGGCTCAATCAAAACAGGGAGGTTCCAGGTACAGTTTCACCTTTAAGGAAAACAGAAAAAAGGATTGTACCAATTGGATCAATCCCGTAGGGATGACACGATTGTAACATGAAAAGAAGAAGATTATCAACCAAACCCCGTAGGGGTGAAATAAAAAAATATTGGCAGGATATGTCGAAAAATATTTATTTGATTGGAATGATAATTTATATCACCCCTTCGGGGTTAATCATCTGTTTCCACGATTTTTTCTATAATAATTACAGCCCTTCGGGCTTAAAATAACTGCAGCCATTCGGGCTTCAGATGACACTGGTGGTTGATACTTATGAAAAAATCTAAAAAATGTCATCCGCCATCGAATGGTTGTTTTTGGTGAATCGTTAGTCCTGTCTTGATGAACAAATTCCAGTACGTCAAAATAAGATTTCGCCCCAATATTTGTGAAATATTTCCGTTACCTCTTTTTTAGTTAATTTCGCACTAAGGATTTGCTTAGACCCTGCCCCATCCTGTTCCCCCATCGGAAGAATGGAAACGGTGCTTTTAATTGATTTTAATGGTAAACGGTTGTACAGAAACAATTCCTGAAGATTTTACCCTGGAATCTTTACTCGACTTTGATGAACTGAGGAAGGAAAAAACCATTCTCAGGAAAGCTTTTTCGATGATGCTCAATCACGTTGACCCGGATCAGGACTCCGATTATGCCCAGATGGTCCTTGATACAGCCCGTATCCTTCTTGAAGACCTGAACCTTGGGGCCGCATCGGTCCAGTGCCTGATGCTGAAAAATATCGTCGATAAAGGAGCGCTGTCGCACGAAAAAATTGAAACCGATTTTGGGAAACCGGCACTGGAACTGATTGACGGGATCCATAAATTGGAACGGATCGATACAACAAAATACAATACCAACCCGGAAAATTTCATCGGTTTGTTGCTTACCCTCTCTTCCGATATCCGGGTTTTGTTGATCCGGCTTGGAATGCGGCTGTACGATATCCGCCACCTGAGTAGTTATCGTATTGAAAAACAACGCCTTATTGCAGGTGAAACCAAGGCGTTATACATTCCCATCGCGCATCGGCTCGGACTATACCGGATCAAGCATGAGATGGAAGACCATGTGATGCGTTTCATCGATCCGCAAACGTATGAAACCATCCTGAACAAACTTTCCGAAACCCGGGAAGACCGCGATCAATATACCACCGATTTCATTAAGCCCATCCGGCAAAGGCTGATTGATAACAGCTTCGATTGTGATCTGAAAAGCAGGATTAAATCAATCCCTTCCATCTACCGGAAAATGAAAATGCAAAAGGTTGATTTCGACCGGGTTTATGACCTTTTCGCCATTCGCATCATCCTGAATAAGACCATCGAAAATGATGCTGCCGATTGCTGGAAGATATATTCCCTTGTTACCGATATATATACCCCGAACCCACGCCGTTTGCGCGACTGGATTTCATTCCCAAAGCCCACCGGATATGAATCGCTGCATACCACTGTGATCGGCCCGGGAGGACGATGGGTTGAGGTACAGATAAGGACCCGCCGCATGGATGAAATTGCCGAAAAGGGGTTTGCCGCTCATTGGAGATATAAAACACAGGGAAAATCAGGGGAGAAAACGGATATGTATGCAGGAATCCGGGAACTGCTTGAAAATTCATCCCATGCCTCCCTGGAAAAATCCATCAGCCATGAAAAGAAAGCGCTTTATTCCGACGAAATTTTCATTTTTACACCGAAAGGCGATCTGAAAAAATTAAAAACAGGCTATTCGGTTCTTGATTTTGCCTATGAAATCCATTCCGAAGTGGGCTCTTCCTGTACAGGGGCCATTGTGAATGACAAAATGGTCCCCCTTCGCCACATTTTACAAAACGGCGATACCGTTAAGATTGTTACCTCCAAATCACAAAAACCCAATCCGGGTTGGCTCGATATTGTTAAAAGCCCACGGAACATCGCACGCATCAAGCATGCTTTGAAGATGGAATCCTATAAAGCGGCCGACTGGGGTAAAGAGATCATAAAGAACAAGGTAACCCAGCTTGGCTATGCGTTTTCCGATATCCTGGCCCATAAGCTGGTAACCTACTTTGGTTGTGAAAATATCCTGGCATTGTACCAACGTTTTGGGGAAGGAAAAGCAGATCCGCTGAAAATTAAAAAGGCGCTTCTCGATCCCGCACCGGGTTCTTTGCAATCTGCCCCTGCAAAAGAGGAAACTTTCCCCGAAGCTGTCTCAAAAGTGATGGCCGGAAAAGAAGATTTCGTGATCATCGATCCCGAAATAACATCGTTGCACTACCAGTTTGCCCGCTGTTGTAACCCGGCGCCCGGAAATGCCATCTTCGCCTTTGTCAGTGTCACCCAGGGGATAAAAATCCATAAAACAACCTGTCCGAATGCCCGTCAGCTTATAACCCGATACCCTTACCGGGTGCTTGAAGCCCGGTGGAAAACAGAAGAACCAGATACCCCATGAAAATATTCTTTCCGAAATCACTCCTTCTTTTATTGTTTCTAATCCTGACACGGATAACCTTGGGTCAACGCCACGATCAATATGTTTTCCCGACCGATTCCCTGGTATTAAAAAATCTCGAGAAATGGCAGGACCTGAAATTTGGGCTGATCATGCACTGGGGATTGTATTCCCGGATCGGAGTGGTAGAGTCGTGGGGCTTGTGTTCGGAAGACCAGTCGTTCCAGGATCGGAACGGAATGCATTATACCGAATATAAAGATATGTATTTCAATCTGATCAAGATATTCAATCCTTATCGGTTTGACCCTGATCAATGGGCCTTTGCTGCACAAAAAGCAGGGATGAAATACATGGTTTTTACGACAAAACACCATGATGGGTTTTGTATGTTCGATACCAGGCAAACCGATTTTAAAATTTCCGGAGAAAGTTGCCCATTTCATAGCCACCCGAAATCGGATGTCGCAAAATACGTTTTCGAATCCTTCCGGAATAAAGGCTTTATGGTTGGGGCATACTTTTCCAAACCCGACTGGCACCATCCATCTTATTGGACCCCGTTACTGGCAACTCCCGACAGAAATAACAATTATGATATCCGGAAATATCCTGCGCGATGGAAAGATTTTCAGGATTATACCTTTCATCAGATTGAAGAATTAACAACCCATTACGGAAAGATCGACATACTGTGGCTCGATGGTGGCTGGGTACGGCCCGATTCAACCATCAACGATGAAGTACGGTCGTGGGAATATCATATTCCCAAATGGGAACAGGATATCAACATGCCCCGCATTGCCTCGATGGTCCGAAAAAATCAGCCTGGTATCCTGATTGTTGACCGCACCGTTCACGGTCCTTATGAAGATTATAGAACCCCTGAACAAATCGTCCCCGATACCATACTGCCCTATCCCTGGGAATCGAATATGACGATGACCTCCAACTGGGGATATGTCAATAATGCACAATATAAACCGGCCCGGTTGATCATCCATACCCTGATTGATGTGGTTTCGAAAGGAGGGAATTTCTTATTGAATGTTGCCCCGACACCCGATGGGACTTTTGAAGCTGAAGCTGTTACAAGATTAAACGAGATTGGCGGTTGGATGGCAGTAAATGGAGAGGGCATTTATGCAACCCGTCCGTGGGTGTGTTTTAAAGAGGGCGATAACATCCGGTTTACACAATCAAAGGATGGAAAATACCTGTATGTTTTTGTTTTTGAATGGCCGGGTGATACATTAATGATCCGATCGGTTAAAACCAGCGAAAGATTGCCCGTCACCCTGCTTGGCACAAAAATCAAAATCAGATCTGACGTGGCCGATGGGACCTGCATGATAATTTTACCTGAAAAATTTCGAAAAACCGGAACGGATTCATCTGATTATGCCAAAGTTTTAAAAATTACGTTGCATTGAAAACATGCCGGGCCCCTCTTCCTGAAAAAAAAAAGAGGCTGTCTCAAACGAGACAGCCTCCAAGATTAAAATCGTCTTCGGTTAAGCTATACAAGTTTAACATTTACAGCATTTAATCCTTTTTTACCTTCGGTCAGGTCGAACGTTACTTCGTCATTTTCCCGGATGCGGTCAATTAAACCAGAGGCATGAACGAAATATTCCTTGCCTGTTTCGGAGTCCATAATAAATCCAAATCCTTTTGACTCATTAAAGAATTTTACTTTTCCATTTTTCATAATACTGATAAAATTAAATATAATATCTGCAAAGGTAGGGATAAAATTTATCTGAATGACAAAACCTTAAAAAAAACTTCATTCCGAAATTATTTTCTTCGGAAAGGACCTTTTCTGAATGATTTTTTTTCTGTTTTCGGCGACCAGGCCGGCCCATTTCCAATCCGGGCCGGAAGGGCCCCCTTATGGACAGGTTTCCCCAGCAGGGTTTCAATAACCTCAAATTTTCTTTGTTCCTTTTCACCGATCAGGGTGATGGCGGCCCCTTTCGACTGTGCGCGTGCGGTACGCCCGATCCGGTGGATGTAATCTTCCCCGTCGTTGGGGACATCGAAATTGATCACCAGGTCAATATCTTCAATATCAATTCCCCGGGATACAATATCGGTGGCCACGAGGATCGATAATTCCTTGTTCCTGAAGCGCATCAATACTTTTTCGCGGGAAGGCTGATCCAGGTCTGAATGGATCTCTTCTGACTGAAGCCCTAATTTTTTCAGGGTTGCGCTCACCTGATGGGTCTTGCTTTTTGTGGAACAAAAAATCAGGATGGTCCTCATTTCAACGTTTTGCAGGAGGTACTGAACCAACGGGATTTTTTGTGTTTCATAAACCACATAGGCGAGCTGTAAAATATTTTCAGCAGGTTTGGATACCGCAATGTTGATTTCCACTGGATTATTCAGGATCTTTCGGGCGAGATCGCGCATCTCTTTAGGCATCGTTGCCCCAAAAAGCAGATTTTGCCGTTTTTCCGGGATATAAGAAATTATTTTTTGGATATCATCGTAAAAGCCCATATCCAGCATCCGGTCGGCTTCGTCAAGGATCAGGTACCGTAAACAGGATAAGTTCACATATCCCATGTTCAGGTGGGCAATCATCCGTCCGGGCGTACAGATAACCATATCGGCGCCATTCGACAGGGCTTGTCTTTCACGGGAAAACGAAGCGCCATCAGTTCCGCCGTACACCGGAATGGAACTGACCGGCGTAAAGTACGAAAGTCCTTCCATCTGCTGGTCAATCTGCGTGGCTAATTCCCGGGTGGGTACTATGATCAGCGCTTTTATTGCATCGTCATGGGGTGTGGTAATAATTTTATGGATGAGGGGAAGTAAAAAAGCCGCAGTCTTCCCTGTCCCGGTCTGGGCTGACCCGATGAGGTCTTTTCCCGATAAAATAGCAGGGATGGCTTGTTCCTGAATAGGGGTTGGTATACTGTACCCCAGGGCCTCGATGCCATCCATCAATGAACCCTTAAAACCAAAATCGTGAAATGTCAAGGTGTTGTTTTAATCTGCAAAGGTAGGGAAAAGTTGGACAGGTTAAACAGGTTAACAGGTTAAACCAGTTGGACAGGTTAAACAGGTTAACCAGGTTGGATAAATTTGTTGTAGTTTCTGTTTTTATTTCGTAACTTTGTTTGTATTCATCGTTGTTAAGGAAAGGAGCCTTTATGGAAAATCTTTTACGCGCATATATTGAGCGGGCTCTGAGGGAACCAGTTCCTGTTAAACAATTCGCATCAGGTCCGGTCGTAACGATTTCCAGGGAATATGGCTGTCCGTCGAAACCCATTGGACAGTTACTCACCGAAACCCTGAACAAGCAACGGGAACCGGGCCCTTCACCCCGTTGGCGATTTATTACCAAAGAATTGGTGGATACGGCCGCCCAAGAGTTGAACCTTCAAACCAATGACCTGAATTACTTCATAAGTTCCGTGGGGAAAGGGATCCTGGACGATATGCTGGTTTCATTTACACCCGGTTATGTAAGCAGCCACCGAATCCGCCATACCATTGCCAATATTGTCCTGGCAATGGCGCAGCATGGGCATTTTATCATTGCAGGACGAGGGAGCGTGGGTGTTTTGCATCACTTCCCCAACACCCTCCATGTCCGGTTGCAAGCTCCCGTTGAATGGCGTATCCCTGAAATCTGCAAACTTCGTAACGTAAGTGAGAGAGAAGCATTAAAACTGGCTGATGAAACAGATCATAAGCGGACAGCGCTGATCGAACTGATGGTTGGTCATAAATTCCATCCTTGCCTTTTCGATGTCCATTTTAATTGCTCAACCATCAGCAAAGATGAAATTGTTCAAACCATCATCGGAATGATGAAAATTAAAAAGATGATCTGACATGCGTTACCACAGGGTATTTTGTTTTACAGCCGCGATGCTTTTTTTGCTTTCCTGTACGGTTCCCTCCCAAACGTTTACAACCGCCAGTAAAAACAAACAGGCCGAAAAAATCAGGTCAGCCTGTCGTTATGCATGGAAGGGGTATAAACAGTACGCCTGGGGATACGATGCCCTGAAACCCGTTACAAAAACAGGTCAAAACTGGTATGCGGTCTCTTTTTTAATGACACCGTTGGACGCCTATGACACTTTTATACTCATGGAGATGAAGGAGGAGGCAAAAGAGGCCCGGGAGCTGATCCTTTCCGGGTTGAATTTTAATGTAGACCAGGAGGTCCAGGTTTTTGAAATCAACATCCGGTTGTTAGGCGCATTAATTTCCGCTTATGAACTTACGCAGGACCACCCTTTTCTGGATTTGGCAACCGATCTGGGAAAACGCCTTTTACCCGCATTCAACTCTCCGACAGGGATGCCCTACCGATATGTTAACCTGAAAACCGGAACAACCCGCGATCCAGTCAGCAACCCGGCCGAAATTGGGACCTATTTGTTGGAATTCGGGAAGTTGTCGCAGCATACCGGCGATTCAATATATTATAAGATTGCAAAAAAAGCTGCTTTTGAAATTTATCGGAGACGGAGCGATATCGATCTTGTCGGGACGCTGATCGACGTTAATACCGGTGAATGGAAAAACATGGAATGTCAAATCGGCGCCCGCATCGATTCTTATTTCGAATATCTTTATAAAGCCTGGGCGCTTTTCGGCGATAAAGAGTGCTTTGAGGCATGGAAAATCCACAACAAAGCAATAAAAAAATTTATGTTTACACGCATCCCCTCCGGAGGATATTTTACCCGGGTGGATATGAAATCGGGAAAAGAAACCCATTCTTACTATGGAGCCCTGGATGCATTTTATGCAGGAATATTGGCTCTTTCGGGGGATACAATAACGGCGCGCACCATACAGCGGGGCAATTATTATATGTGGACCCGTTTCAACCTGGAACCGGAAGAATTTAATTTCCGCAACGATTCATTGCTTTATCCCAATTATGCATTGCGTCCCGAAAATATCGAGAGTTGTTTTTATCTTTACCGTCAAACCCACGATCCTGAATTTCTGATTATGGGCCGGCGGATGACCGATGACATTCTTGAAAAATGTAAAACCGATGCAGGATATGCCGCTATAAAAAACGTCTCAACCCTGGAAAAAGAAGATTCGATGGAAAGTTTCTTTTTAGCCGAAACACTGAAATATGCCTATCTCCTTTTTGCGCCGGAAACCCTACTGGATCTTAAAAAAATTGTTTTCACCACCGAAGCGCACCCCTTAATCAAAGATCAACAATTCTCCGCTGATCCGTTTTAGCTCGGTTTCGGCTTTTTTGCATTCAAATTGCGACAGGATGAGTTGATACTCTGCATCGATCCCTTTTTTCTGAATTTCACGCAACTCGATGTCATTGATACTGCCCAGTTTATATTTCTCAAAAGCGATGTTGACATTTTCATGGGCAACGACAACATTGCTTAATTGAAGTTTCACCACCTCCAGGTTGGAAAGGTACTGGTTATAGAATTTCAATAATCCTGCCCGGAGCGACTCTTCCGCATCATGAACATCGATTTCGCCGGAAGCCATCCCGATTTTTGCATTTTTTATGGCCCTGTTTGTATTGAAACCATTAAAAAGATTGTATGAAAGGGCGAATCCGTATGTCAGTCCATAGCTTTGGTTCTGCTTCAGGAATCCCGTTTCAGAGTTTAATGTATGAGTCGAGTCTAAAAAGGACAACCACAAAATTAGGGGATAAATTGGCAAAAT
>DYSO01000260.1 GCA_020718225.1 Draconibacterium orientale
AACCGTGCATGGTGGCCTTGCTATGGTATCCCATGCGATACATGGCAAAGAGCATTGTATTTTCGCTTAGTGGCCCATTAGGAAAGTGAATACCTGGAAAAACATACAAAGAATCTCCATAAAGGAGTTTTACCCGGTTTAAGATGGAAATTGCTGCAAGTGACAAGGGGATGGTGTGCGGCATTTGCATTTTCATACGCTTTGCCGGGATTGACCAAAGATTTTTTTCAAGGTCAATTTCGCTCCAGGTGGCCCCTCGAACCTCTCCAGACCTGGCCGCTGTTAAGATAGTGAACTGAATAGCAAGTTTGGTGGTGGTGTGAATATCCGAAGTGGTGAGATTTCGCAGAAAATCCGGCAATTCATCCGGCTGAATCATTGGATGATGTTGTACCTTTCGCGCCTTGACAACCCCGCGCATTTCCGATGCCGGGTTATAAGTTGCCCGGCCAGTCTGAACAGCATACCGAAAAACGGCGGTAATCCGTTGTAAAACCTTCGATGCAATAACAAGCGCGCCCCGCTTCTCGATTGTCCGCAATATCTGGATAATCATGGGGGGCGTGATCTGGTCAATCTGGGTGTCACCTATGGCCGGGAAAACATCTCGTTCAAGGGTTGTCAAAATTGCTTGCGCGTGACCTTTCGCCCATCTATCACGCTGGTTTTGGTGCCATTCAAGGGCAACGGCCGTGAAGCTGTTCTCTATTTTTACTTGTTCATTTTTTTTACTTCGCTGGTCTTCATTTTTTTTTGACCGCCTTTCTTCGCTTGGGTTCTTCCCGGCCTTCACCATTTCCCGCGCCGCCGCCCGTTCAATCCTGGCTTTTTCCAGCGACAAAACCGGGTATTCTCCAAGAACAAAGGTTGACTCTGTACCCGCTATGACAAAACGATATCGCCATGTTTTTTTTCCGCTTGGGGCAACATAGAGAAAAAGGCCGTGCCCGTCTGTGAGCTTATAGGGTTTTTCTTTAGGTTTTGCGTTTTTAACTTCCAAGGCTGTAAGCATAGGGGTTGACCTCCAAAACGGGTGATAGTGAAAGGGTATATTATTCCTTTTTTCTTATACCCATAAGACAACGGCCTTAAAGCCGTTTTATTTTTTTTATTTGCTCAATTTCTTGGCTTCGCCTTTCTTCGCATAGGTTTTTCACGCCCTTCACCATTTCCCGCGCCGCCGCCCGTTCGATCCTGGCTTTTTCCAGCGACAAAACCGGGTATTCTCCAAGAACAAAGGTTGACTCTGTACCCGCTATGACAAAACGATATCGCCATGTTTTTTTTCCGCTTGGGGCAACATAGAGAAAAAGGCCGTGCCCGTCTGTGAGCTTATAGGGTTTTTCTTTAGGTTTTGCGTTTTTAACTTCCAAGGCTGTAAGCATAGGGGTTGACCTCCAAAACGGGTTACAGCGAAAGGGTATATTATTCCTTTTTTCTTATACCCGTACTTGTACCCGCTTTATTTCTGGAAGTCAATGGACAAAAATGGAAGAAAATGGAACG
>DYSO01000129.1 GCA_020718225.1 Draconibacterium orientale
ATCGGGCTACAGCAGCTTAAATTATTTTATGTTTTTATACTGGACTCATTCATTACCTTTACTGTTTTATTTTTATGGAAAAGCAAACGTCACCTCCTGAATCAGAAAAACAGGGAAAGATTGATCCCTTATCTGTTCCACAAAATCTTTCAAATTCCAATATTATTCTGATAATGGGTATTTTATCGATTGTTTTTTGCTGGTGGCATTTTGTTTCCCTGATTGGGATTATTTTGGGTATCATCACGCTTATCATGGCGCATAAAGAGATGACTGTTTATCGGGCCCATCCGGACCGGTACAGCCTGGGTTCCCTGAATAATGTCAAGACCGGGCGAACCTGTGCCATCATCGGGTTGACCATTTCGATAATTATTTTCGTATTCGTACTTTTGCTCATTGTCGGACTTATTGCAACGCTCCCTTTCTGGGGGATGATCGAATAAAATGAACATTTTACCTGTTTCAGATATCCGGGAAGCGGATTTATATACCATCAGGAAAGAGCCCATTGCGGATATCGACCTGATGGAACGGGCTGCCCTTGTTTGTTGCAGGTGGATTGAGCAACATCTTGTCCGGGGAAACACATTGAAGTTCTTTTGCGGGGCAGGGAACAATGGAGGCGACGGATTGGCCATTGCAAGGATGTTGGCTCAAAAGCAGTGGCCGGTTGAAATATTTTTAGCTGCAACTCCTGACCGGTGTTCTCCAAACTGCAGGATCAATTATGAAAGGTTATTACCGGCAGAAATCATTTTCTCCGCCGGGAATGCAGATAAACCCAATCCTCCGGCCCCCGTTCCATGCATCGATTTGCCACTGCCGGAAATTCACAAGACCGATATTATCATCGATGCTGTTTTTGGAAACGGTTTGACGAGACCTGTCACCGGTTTTTTTGAAAACCTCATCCGGCATATCAATCAAAGCGGGGCACTGATCATTTCAATTGATGTCCCATCAGGATTTTTCTGCGATTCGACCAACCATTTGGTCAGCGACCCGGTGGTTGTGGAGGCTGATTATACCCTGACCTTTTCGCCGCCAAAGCTTGGGTTTTTCTTTCCTGAGAACGAACGGTTCACCGGAAACTGGCAATTGCTCGACATTGGGCTCAGGGAGGAATTTATTTCCAGCAGGGAGGTGAAGAATTCCATGCTTACAAGAGAGGATTGCCGGGGATTGCTCAGGAAAAGGGAAAAATTTGCCCATAAAGGCAATTTCGGGCATGCTTTACTTCTGTGTGGTTCGGCCGGGAAGATGGGCGCTGCTGTACTTGCTGCCAGAGGTTGTCTGAAATCGGGGGCAGGGCTTGTATCGGTCAGGGCGCCCCGCTGCGGGTTGGTTGTTTTACAGACAGCCGTTCCGGAGGCAATGACGCTGACCGATCCCGGGGAAGAGATCATCACCGGGATCCCCGGTTTGTCTGCATATACTTCTATTGCTGTCGGGCCGGGAATCGGCCGTGATCCGAAAACAGCCGTTGCATTGAAATTGCTTATCCAGCAATCGACTCTGCCCCTGGTGGTGGATGCCGATGCCATCAATCTGCTTTCAGAAAACAAGACCTGGCTTGGTTTTATCCCCCGTAGATCTGTTTTCACACCCCATATCAAAGAGTTTGAGCGGATTGCAGGAAAAAGCAGCAACGATTTCGAACGAAACGACCGGCAGCGGGAATTTTCGTTTAAACACCAGTGCTATGTGGTATTAAAAGGGGCGCATACCGCAATCACCACTCCTGAAGGCCGGTGCTATTTCAATACTACCGGAAATCCGGGAATGGCTACCGGTGGCAGCGGCGATGTCCTGACCGGCATCATAGCCGGCTTGATGGCACAAGGTTACACTCCTTTGGAATCGTGCCTGCTGGGGGTTTATCTCCATGGTTTGGCCGGTGACCAGGCATTGTTATCGGAAGGCTATGAAGCGCTTACGGCTTCAGATATCATTAATAATTTAGGTAAATCATTTCAATCGCTTTATGGAAAATTATGAGAAGGAACTTTTGGTCCATATGGTTGTTGCCCCTTATCTGCAGAAAGCAACAGCCCTCAGGGGTATAAAACGGTATGTGGGAGGGAATCAGTTCCGGCATGCGCTGATGACCTTTGCAATTTTAATTGATTATCACTATGTTGATCCCGTTTTACTGAAAGCCTCGGTAATCCATGATCTGTTTGAAGATGCAAAATGCGTTTCATACGATGAGATTAAGACCATCGACAGCGATGGGGAGAAGGTACTGAGCCTGGTACTCGAAGTGACACGTAAAAAAACAGAATCAAAAGATGAATTTTTACAGCGAATTCTGGTCGACGGTTCGCAACTGGCAAAAGTGTTGAAATGCGCCGACAGGATCAGTAACCTGACCGATCTTCATCCGGATATCTTCGATAAGGAGTTTATTAAAAACTACATTAACGAAACAAAGAAATGGGTGGTCCCGATGGCGATACAGGTAAATAAGGATATGTTATTCGAGTTGGAAGACCTGATCAAACGACGTGAAACCAATATGAAATTCTCTTCATCGATCTGGCCACTGCACCGGAAGAATGATGGTTAGACAACGATAGCCGCTTCAAGGATATCGGCTTCAATTTTGAGGTTATCGATAATAAAGTTCTGACGTTCCGGGGTATTTTTCCCCATATAAAAGGTCAGAACGTCGGATACTGCCGATTCTTTGGTCAGGATTACCGGATCGAGGCGGATATCTTTTGCGATGAAGTGTTTAAATTCATCGGGTGAAATTTCCCCAAGTCCTTTAAACCTTGTAATTTCAGGATTTCCACCCAGTTGCTGAAGGGCATGGGCTTTCTCCTCCGGTGAATAGCAGTAAAAAGTTTTTTGCTTATTACGGACCCGAAACAAAGGGGTTTGTAAAATATATAAATGGCCATTTCGGACCAGATCGGGATAGAACTGGAGAAAAAAAGTCAGCAACAACAACCGGATGTGCATTCCGTCAACGTCGGCATCGGTTGCTACAACCACATAATTATAGCGCAATTCTTCCAATCCCTCTTCCACATTCAGCGCTGACTGAAGCAGGTTGAACTCCTCGTTCTCATATACGACCCTTTTGCTTAAACCAAAGCAGTTCAACGGTTTGCCTTTCAAACTAAAAACTGCCTGGGTATTTACATCGCGAGCCTTGGTAATGGAACCGCTTGCAGAATCGCCTTCGGTGATAAAAATTGTGGATTCGTAACGCCGGTCATCGTGGTTATTATAATGAATGCGGCAATCTCGAAGTTTTTTATTATGAAGGCTAACTTTTTTAACGCTTTCCCGTGCAATCTTTTTGATGTTGGCCCATTCTTTACGTTCTTTCTCACTTTGCATGATTTTACGCAGGAGCGCTTCGGCAATATCCGGGTTCATATGAAGGAAATTGTCGAGATGCCGTTTTACAATATCCATGATATAATTCCGGATGGTCGCCCCATCGGGTTCGATATGAACGGAACCCAGTTTGGTTTTGGTCTGCGATTCGAACACCGGATCCTGTACCTTGATACTCAGCGCTGCTATGAGTGATGCTTTGATGTCGTTGGTATCGAAATCCTTTTTATAAAATTCGCGGATGGTTTTAACCAGCGCTTCCCGAAAGGCTGCCTGATGGGTCCCTCCCTGTGTTGTATGCTGTCCGTTGACGAAAGAGTAATATTCCTCCCCATACTTTTCACAATGGGTAAAAGCGCATTCGAAATCACCATCACGCAAATGAATAACAGGGTATAAGACAGGTGTGTCAATATAGCTGTTCAGCAGATCGAGTAAGCCATTTTGGGCATGAAACCGTTCCCCGTTAAACAGGATGGTCAACCCGTTGTTCAAAAAAACGTAGTTCCAGAGCATTTTCTGAACATATTCGGGGATAAAATGGTACTTTCCAAAAATCTCCTCATCGGGAATGAAGTTGACAATGGTCCCGGAACGGAGATCGGATGGTTTCTCGGGGTCATCGGTGAGAAGCTTCCCCTGATGAAATTCAACAACCTTTGATTTACCGTCACGAACCGACTGGACTTTAAACAGGGAGGATAGTGCATTTACTGCTTTTGAGCCAACCCCGTTCAGCCCCACCGCTTTCTTAAAAACGCGTGAATCGTATTTGGCGCCGGTATTGATCCTTGAAACGCAATCAATCACTTTTCCAAGTGGAATTCCACGGCCATAATCGCGAACACAAACATGCTGGTCTTTAATGGTGACTTCGATGGTTTTCCCATAACCCATCACAAATTCATCGATGGAATTATCTAATATTTCTTTGATTTGAACATAAATCCCGTCATCGGGCGAAGAACCGTCGCCCAGTTTACCGATGTACATTCCGGGGCGCAGGCGGATATGTTCACGCCATTCCAGGGAACGGATGCTCTCTTCTGTATACGTTTGTTCTGTTTCCATCGCTTTCTCAATGCATTCGCGGCAAAGATAAATCAATCCCGGGTTCATCCGGAGATGATGGCGCTATCTTTTTAATGAAGTTATGCACAGGGGGCTTCAGTTCAGGTTCGCCGTTTTCGCTTTTATTTTCCTGATTTCAGTGAGCAGTTGGTTTATTTCGGATTTTGTCAGCAGAAAATCACGTGGAGAAAGTTTTGCCAACCGGATAAAAATGATGAATTGATATAGGGTTGCCATTGTATAGGAAACCGAAGCAGCGATGCCGGCGCCGGCGATCCCCCATGCGGGTATAAGCAGAAATCCCAACCCGATCGTAAAGACCAACCCAATGGCTGAACTGATGGTATTGTGGTAGGGCTTGTTGATACCTGAAAAAAAACCGCTCAGGATCATAGAGATACTCAGGGTCACAATACCGATAGCCAGAGAAGCTATTACCATTCGCAGACCTGAGAACTGTTGTCCAAAAACGGTGGTATATACCTGTGCCGGGAGCAAAAGGAGTAAAAGCATACCAGCAAAGGTGAGTATCCAGGTAATTTTAATAAAAGCAAGGGTCAGCCGCACCGCATAGTTATTGTCCATCTCATTTGAAAGCCTGGCGTATTGAACCATGGCCATGCTGCGGCTTACCAGCCAAAGACCTTCAGAAAGGGTCATGCCGACTGAGAGGACACCCACGGCTGCCCTTTCGGTAAAGAGATCTACAAACTTCAGGCTTAACCGGTAGTTTAATTGCTGAAAAATATTGGCGAACTGGATATAGGTACCAAACCGGAATATTTCGCCTAATAATTTCTTCATCCCGGTAAGGGGTTCCGGTTTTAAAGAGGGGGCCAACATATATAAGCTGATGACCCATGCAATAATATAAGATCCAAACATCGCCCAGTAATAGGCCATGGCTGTCCGGATATGCAACCAGAAAAGAGAGACCAGCAACAGTATGAACAGGGTGGAAATCTGCAACAGGTTGATCATGTTATAGGCTCTAACCTTTTCCTGCCCAAGCAGCAACATGTAATTAACCGACGAAAAGGAGATAACCAGGGCAAGGAAGAGTACCGGGCCCAGATACCCTTTGGGAATTATGCCCAGGGCCGGGGTAGCTTCACCGAGAAAAAATAACAAAAAGGATGCTGAAATGGTGATAACGAAAGTCCAGATGACGGCCGGAACAAACAATCTAAATACCCCTGCACGGGGAACCAGATAGACCAGGGCTCCCCCACCGACAAAATTATTGAACAGTTGAATAATTGTGACCGAAAAAATGATCAGGTAGATGGTTCCCACATTTTCGGCGCCTAAATAATTTGCATTCAGGCTGGCGGCAATAAGGGCCAACGCTGCATTGACCAGGCGGGTACCTAAGGTCCCTAAGATCTTTTTAAACATCTTCAGGGATCCGTTTTCGAAATTTTTCCCGGAGCTGGTGGTAAAAAAAGTAATAATTGACCTGGTATCTTTTTCCGTCAATCAGGGTGTAATTCCCAATTTGTGACAAGGTATGCAGACCACCTGGGAAAGGACTGTTTTTCACCGGGCCGATCGTTTTTACCGGAACCTCTTCAAACTCTTCCGGGGTAAGGCGCACTACCTTATTGATGGTAATGCTTCCTCCGTAGGTAATGGAACAATTTTGCGCGGGCCGGTACAGGATCCCCTCATGAATAAACGGGGTACCTCCCGACCTGGATGAGCGTACATCAATTTTAACAGGGTTCCGGGGGTGGGGCAGATATTCACCTTTAATGGAATCGGAAAAATAGATATGCAAAGAGGAGGTAGAATACTTCCTCTCTGTAAAAAACAACCACCAACGTTCTTCATAAAAAACCAAAGTAGGATCAATGGCTTCCACGTTTGGGACCAAAACAGACTCTTTAACAAAAGCTTCTTCGGAATAATTGCGTAAGTACAATGAAATATTTTTGGACCGGTGCGATTCGGGGACACAATAAATAAATCCCTCGTGCTCCACGATAAACGGATAAGAAAGGTGTTGTTCTCCCTCGATCAGGGTTATCGGGACAGAAAAACTATTTCTGGAAATATCATAAATAATCTCGGAAATCCGGGCATTATTTCTTTCGTAGCTGTAATCTTCAACCAGAATGTGAAGCTTTCGGTTTTCATAAAAACCAAATGGATCAGCAAGGTACTTTGTACTGGCAAACTGCCGTAGCCAGATAACCTGTGAATTTTCTATTGGCCCCTTCCCAAAGACAACTTCCTGGATTGGTTTCCTGATAAGGCCCACATTCCATATTTCTGCCGACAGGAGATCCCGGTAGTAGAACCGAAACCTGTTTATCAGTAGTTTAAGAAGAAATACAACCATGTATAAGTTTCCCGGGATTTTAAATACCGGGGCTTTGGTTTCGCTCAGAAAAAATGGCGAATCCGGTTGCCTGAGGATTTGGTCAGCAACCCTGGCAGGCCAGGAAGATGAGATTGAAAGCAATTGTTCCTGGTTCCCTTTATAGGAATGAGAAATGGTTTTCAGATACCCTTTGAAAAGGATGATACCCGCATCGAGCCGCTCGGTTAACCGCTGGAGGATAGCCCCGTTTAATGGGTCGCCCCGGTAAATTTCCCAGAAACCGGGGGGTCCTCCCCGGTATTTTAATTCATCATCATGATGAAATGACCAAATTCCGTAACGCGCTGAATTTAAAATTTCGCCCCGCAGAATATTAAACCCGAAACGAAGGATAAAATCAAGCTTATATGTTTTAATGGCTTCGATTTCAGAATCCTGAAAATATTCTCCGCTTTTCTTTTTTATTACTGTGCAGGTGAGCGTATCTGTTCCTTCAAGAAAGGAGGACAGATCCACCATTTTTTTGGCATGAGGCAAAAAAATCTTGTTTTGGAGAAGCCGGAAGAGCAACCCCTGGCTGAAAAACCTCCACAGAAAGAATTCTTTTCCCCTTTTCTTTTGTTCTCGGATATCAACGATCAACAGTTCCAGTTGATGCCCTTTTGCGATCAATTCACGAATTGCGTCCGCCTGCCATTTCTGGAAATGGGTTGAACTGCATAAAATGCCATATCTCATGAAGGGAACAGGAGATTCCTGGTTGGGTGAGTTTACGGGGTCCACGCTGTATTATTGATTATGAAAGAATATTCCGGTAGATATCATAAATTTTTTGGCCAACGGCCTCTTTACTGATTTTATTTTCAATGCCCTCTCTTATCATATCCCTGTTGTAATGCCGGCAAACATCCAGCATCTGTTGCATGGCATCCACCAGGGCCTGGTCGTCATTGGGCGGAACAACCATGCCGTTGGCCTCATTGATCACTTCCGGCACAATCCCTACCCGTGTTGCAACCACCGGGAGACCGCATGCCAGCGCTTCGGGAACAACGGTACCAAAGGTTTCATAGCGACTCGACAGAACCAAAAAATCAGCCCCAACCATCAACTCAGCCACTTCGGGTCCTGTTTTCAGGCCTGTAAAGTTAACAAAGGTTTCCAAGATACCAAGCTCCCGTGCATAATCCTGAATCTTTTGAAAATCAGGACCATTCCCCACCAACCGACAAATGAAATCCTGCCGGACCGAACTTAGTTTTTGTATGGCCCTCAGCAATTGTGAAATATTTTTCGATTTGTCCTCAAAGCAGGAAACATGCAGTATGGTCTTCATCCTGTTATCAGAACCCACCATCGGGAATTGAGGGGGCCCCACATCCACCACATTCGGAACCACAGGCATGCGTTCATGTTTCAGGCCAATATTTTCCATGGCTTTTTTCAGGATTTCAGAAACAGGTATCAGCGCCGATGAATGCCGGATTACAAATTGTGTAACCCAATGGTGAAACCCTCTCCTACAGATATTATTTTCCGGAAAGTAGCGCGACCAATGCTCTGAAATAACGAGGGGGATGTTATTTTTACTACTGATTCTCCATCCGATAAAACCCATACGGGTAAGAATATGGGCATGGACGATTTCGGGTGAAAACTGCCGGATGCTTTTAAAAGCCTTCATATGGGCACGGTAAAAACGGATCATGTTTATCCATTTACCGGGAAGGGGAAACAACCTATGACTGGTCCTGAAATAGACCCTCAGCACCCGTACCTGATTTTCTTCAGAGAAATCAACTTCATAACGGTTTGGGCAATCGGGATCGGGATGAACATAGATAACGGCCACATCACAAAAAGGGACCAGGGATTCGGCTTGCCGTTGAACGAACAGACCCGGCATGGGGTCGTAGCGATGCGGATACCACTTTGGTAAAAAAAGAACCCTGATTTTATGCTCC
>DYSO01000130.1 GCA_020718225.1 Draconibacterium orientale
TGCATCTCTGTCCCCGGATAGATCCGCATCCCTATGAATGGAAAGAAGACGGTATTTGCAATGCGTTTCGAATTTTCAAAACTCTCGTTGATGGTTTGCTCGGTTTCACCATATCCGCCGATAATCATAAAATGACAAAAATAGACCCCGGCCTGGTTGGCATAATCGGAAACCCTCACCACATCATCCACATTAAAATGTTTGCCATAATTTTTAAGGGTTTTGTCCGAGAGCGATTCAGTGCCAAATTCGATATGTGTCAAACCGGCTTCTGCATATAATTTCAGTTGGTCAAGGGTCAGGTTATGGGGCGAAAAATAGGCACCCCAATGGAGTGGCAACTTTGCCGCTATCATTTTTTTTGCCAACTCTTCGTTGTATGGATTGTTGATGTTGAATACAGAGTCGGTAAAAAAGAGATAATCAATTTGATACTGGTTATGCAGATCGGTTAGGGTCCGGATGATTTTACCGGGATCCAGGGTACGCACTTTATGCCCCTCAATCAGGGGGTAGGTACAATAGATACAATTATACGGGCACCCCCTTTTGGTCTGGATATTCACCATTCCGGCCTTGTCCCAGTAAAACCCGATCAGATCATTATTAAAATGCAAAGCCGGTTGGTGAATAAAACGGGTGCGCTTATTGGAAATGATATTTCCGTTTTGGCGAAATACCAGTCCTTCGATGTTCAGGTCGGGCTTGTTTTGTTCAAGACTTGCCAATAGCCGGTACAGGCTTTCTTCCCCTTCACCGGAAATGCCATAATCGGGGGCCAACAGGGAAAACAATTCTACAGGATAGATCGAAAACCCGGACCCGCCAATGATGACCGTAGCTAAGGATGTTTCACGGATGGCATCCACAATCGATTTATAGCTGCCGATAAAACTCTCCTGGCTGTAAAAATTGACATCGTCGATATTTCGGAGGGAGAGGCCCACAAAATCAGGGTTAAAATCAATCAGGTACTCTTTAAAAGCATTGAGGGAGTTGAGGTTAAAATCGAAAATCCGGATTTCATAATGTGGAAGCCGTTCATGTAGATAGGTATAGAGGTACGAGAGGCCCAGCGGATATACCGGATATGGGTTCACATAGCGGTTGGCAGAGACGAAAAGCAATTTTTTGCCAGGCATACTAATTCGTTGTTTCGGTGAATGGGGATAAATCGGAGGGAACGGACCAGAAGGGATAATAATTAAACCATTGCAACGGATATTTTTTCAGGACCTCTTCCAATTTAGCGACATAGTATTTTACAGCCTCTGTCAGGGCTGCTTCCCGCTGGTGCAGGTTGCCAGGCCTCGGAACATGGAGTAGGGGGGTAGCATAAAAATGGTAATGTTTCCGGCGCTCTTTGACTGCAAAAACAAAAGATACCGGAACCCGGAAGCGGGATGCCAGATTTACCGGCCCAAGTGGGAACAAGGCAGGTTTTTCCATGAAATTTACCCGCACGGTTTTATTTCCTTCTATGAACCGGTCGCCATGCATGGCAATAATCTCATGGTTGGACAAGGCTTCCCTGATTTCCAACAGATGGGAATAATCATCGCGGATAATGATAAAATGAACATTGCGCTGCGACATGATATCGGCCAGATATTTTTTTATCTGCTGATGTTCAGCATCGAAAAGGATGATATTGATTTTTTTTTCGAGCCTGTTCAGCAATTGCCCTGCAATTTCCCAATTTCCAACATGGGCACTGACCAGTAACCCTCCGTTTTGCATCTCTTTCAGATGCTCTTCCTCTTCAAAATTAAAGGTAAACCCAGCCTGAATCCCCGACAGTAAAGCAATTTTATCAAGCAGTACCTGACCAAAAATGTAGTAATTCTGAAAAACAGAGATGAAAGATTTTATCGTATTGTAATTTTGAACCCTATGGAAGTAATCAAAAATAGAAGAAAAGGCTTTGCCCGAAGTAAAAACGAAATACAAGACAACAAAACGCAGGAAGAAATAAGCAAATGAAATGCCGGTTTTTTTCAGGATCCAGATAAATATTTTATACCCAAGCACACCTCCCCGGGTTTTTCCTTCCCATGACGACATCTATTGCAGGTTTGGGTTGACCAGGTAAATAATATAAGAATAGAAATCCTGAATGGTTTTGATCCCGGCCATCTCTTCAGCTTTCATTTTAAAGCCAAAATGGTTTTCAATAATTACGAACAAATCTACAAAATCAAGACTATCGATACCAAGGTCCTTTTTTAAATCCGCATCCGGCTTTAACTGTTCCTGGTCAATTTCAATTTCATTGATCAGCAGTTGGTCAATTTTCCTGATAATTTCTTCTTTTTGCATCCTTTGCTTTCTTGACGGGTGCAAAAATACGGATTTTTTTCTAATAAAAAAGGGTTTACACTTTTCGGACGATCAGGGCGGAATTTGTCCCTCCGAAACCAAAGGAGTTGGATAAGAATGTCCTTATCTCTGCGGGTGTTGTCCGGGTAACGATATTAAGTCCTTCAGCGGTTTCATCTAAGTTTTCGAGGTTGATGTTAGGGGCTATAAAAGAATGTCCCATCATCAATGCGGAATAGACTACTTCGCTGGCTCCGCCCATCCACATTTCGTGGCCGGTCATCGATTTGGTGCTGCTTATCCATGGTTTTGAGGGGCCAAACACGGCCCGGATCGATTTGGCTTCGTTGCTGTCGCCGACGATGGTCGAAGTTGCATGGGCATTGATGTAATCGATTGAAGAGGGAGGTATTCCGGCAAACTGAAGGGCTTTTTGCATCGCTTTCACCGGGCCTTCGACGTTGGGGAGGGAGATATGTTCCCCATTCGATGAAAAACCATATCCAATGATCTCTCCATAAATGGTTGCCCCCCTGCGTATGGCCGATTCGTAGCTTTCGAGAATTACCGTAGCAGCCCCGCCGCTTGGAACAAGGCCATCGCGGTCGCGGTCGAAAGGGCGTGAGGCTTTTTGCGGTTCAGATTCCCGGATGGAAAATGCATTCAGCGCGTCAAAACTGGCCGTTGATTCGGGGTTGATTTCCTGGGCCCCGCCACATAGGATGATATCCTGTAATCCCTGCCGGATCATCAGGTATCCGGTGCCGATGGCGTGTGAACCGCTGGCGCAGGCGCCGCTGATAGTGAAATTAATACCCTTTAAACGAAAAATGACAGAGAGGTTCATGGATACTGTCGAATTCATCGACTGAAAAATATAGCCTGACCCAATCATCATGGTATCTTTTTTTTGCCGAAGGATGTCCACCGATTCAACGACAGGAACAGCAGAGCTGTCGTTGCCGAAAATGATCCCGACTTCATGCATGTCCAGAAATGGTTGGTCCATTCCGGCTTGCTGCAGCGCCTGTAAGGTGGAGATATAGGCATATTCGCCCTGTACCGGCAGTCCGACACGCATTCGACGATCGAGGATCCCTTTTAACTGCGGCCGTTCAACAATACCCGTCAATGCTGATCGAAAACCCATCGCTTTCCTGACCGGGTCAAAAACGATTCCCGATTTGCCTTGATACAGCGATTCCCTGACTTCGGTGAGATTTTTCCCGATCACCGAATAAATGCCCATACCTGTGATAACAACACGGTTCATATTAAATGGTGAAAGGGTGAGAAAAAGTAGCGAGGTAGCGAGGTAGCGAAATAGTGAAATAGTGAAATAGTGAAATAGTGAAATAGTGAAATATTTCTTCAATATTCGATATTCGATATTCGATATTCATTGCTATGTATATAATCCCCCGTTTACATTGATTACCGCTCCGGTTACATACGATGCTTCGGGAGATGCGAGGAACCCGACAACAGCGGCAACCTCTTCAGGTTTTCCGAAGCGTCCCATGGGGATCATGGCTTTCAACTGGGATTCGTCGAGATCTTTGGTCATGTCTGTCTGTATAAAACCGGGAGCAACGGCATTGACCGTCACATTCTTTTTTGCAACTTCCTGGGCAAGCGCTTTGGTTGCTCCAATCACACCAGCTTTTGCGGCAGAATAATTGGCTTGTCCGGGGAGACCTTTCAAACCGGAGAGCGACACAACATTGATAATCCTGCCCGATTTTTTTAGCAGCATCTCTTTGATCAGAAACCGGGTGATAAATAAAAAGCTGTTCAGGTTGGTATTGATAACATCCTGCCACTCCTCATTTTTCATCCACATGATCAATGCATCGCGCCGGATTCCTGCGTTATTAACCAATACGCCTATGTGTTGACCTTCGTGGGCAGCTTGCCAGAGGCCCAATTCACGTTCTATCTCTTCCTGATTAGACACATCAAACCGGATGATTTCGCCATCGCCTCCTTTTTCCCGGATCAGTTTCAGGGTATTTTCAGCGGCTTCTTTATTGGAATGATAATTGATCAGGATAAAGTACCCCATTTCAGAGAGCCGGAGCGCGATGGCACGCCCTATTCCCCTCGATCCGCCGGTTACCAATGCATTGGTCATCAATTGTGGTTTTAGTTTACCAATGGGAATTTCAGTTTATTTTCGAGAATATAGTTTTCAATATAGGCAATCTCCTTGTACTTGGTTGTATCGTCGGCAAATTTCGGGACGATGCTCCTAAGATCCTCAAATTTCTTCCGGGAATAGGAGGAGAGCTTGGGTTTGAACTTTAAAAAATCGATTGCCTGAAGGATTGTGATCATATGGATTGAAATCACATGGTAGGTATTATCGATCACCCGTTTGGTCAATAAAGCTGCGTTGGTTCCCATGCTGACGATATCCTGATTGTCGTTGTTATTGGTCAGGCTGTGGACGTACATGGGAAAGGAGAGGGTTTGGTTTTCAGCCACATTGGATACGGCGGTGAACTGAACTCCTTGCATGCCTAAATTTAATCCCAGTTTCCCAAGGTTAACGAAGGGTGGAAGTTTTTCGTTGAGTTTGTCGTTCATCAGATAGTTAAGCTGACGTTCGGCAAGCATGGATAGTTTGGTAATGGCAATTTTGAGTTTATCCATTTCCAGTGCAACGTAATCGCCATGAAAATTGCCGCCATGATAGACATTTTTCGATTCGCTGTCGATGATGGGGTTATCGCTGGCTGAATTTACTTCATTGATAAGTGTTTTTTCAGCATTCATGATGGTTTCAAGAATGGGTCCGAGAACCTGGGGTACACAACGGAGCGAGTAATATTCCTGAACTTTATGCTTGAAAATTTCCACCTGTTCGGTTTTTCCGTTATAGAGATGGTCGGCCCTTCGGCGGATCAGCTGACTATCTTTCAGTACCGATCGCATGATCATGGCTACCTGACGTTGGCCGAAATGCAATTTCACCTTGTTCAGTTCTTCAGAGAAATGGTCGTCATACGATTCAACGATTTCATTGATCATGGAAGAGGCAAGGATCATCCAGTCGAGGAGGTTTTTTGCATGGACCAGGTTAATCATACCGATACCGGTCATGGCTGATGTTCCATTGATCAGTGCCAATCCTTCGCGGATATGCATTTTAATGGGTTTAAGCCCCTCGGTTTGGAAAACGGTTTCAGTGGGTTGAATGGTTCCTTTGTACCACACTTCGCCTTCCCCGATAAGGTTCAGGGCAAGATGCGCCAGTTGTACCAGGTCGCCGCTGGCGCCAACGCCACCGTGTTCAGGTATGAATGGGTTAATGTTCCGGTTGATCATTTCCTTCAACAGCATGATCACTTCCGGATGAATTCCCGATTTGGCCTGCATCAGGGTGTTAAGCCTGGCCAGCATGGTCGCTTTTGCATAGATTTCGGGGAGCGGGTTACCGCAGCCGGAGCTATGGCTTCGGATCAGGTTAAATTGAAGCTGCAGTTCATTGCTGTTGTTGATTTTATATTGAGCCATCGGGCCAAGGCCCGTATTGATCCCGTAAATAACCTTGCCTTTTGCAAATTCTTTAAGAAACTCATAGGACCCTTTTACATTTGCAAGAGTTTCGGCATCGAATTCAATTTTTTCATCCAGAAAAAGGATTTGGAAAAAATCGTCGGGGGTTAGTTTCTGTTTACCTACACGTATCATCTTTTCGTCAAGTTTTAACCCATTTGATTTTTCATCTTGAAAATCAAGGCGGCAAAGGTATGAAGTTTTTTTCAAAAAAAGTATTATCTTTGCACCGCAATTGGCCCCGTAGCTCAACTGAATAGAGCATCTGACTACGGATCAGAAGGTTGGGGGTTTGAATCCCTCCGGGGTCACCAGAAAATCAGCCACTTACAAATAAAATGTAGGTGGCTTTTTTTCTTTTTTCAAGCATTTTTCAAGCGTTTATACAGTAAGTCTAGTTTTTTGAAATAGGACAGAAAAGGGAAAATGTGTTATCTTTCCTCTATAAATCCCTCCACCATGCCAACTACCTGGAACCAGCCAAAAAAACAAGGTTAATGGACTAATCCATAATCAACGCATTATGTCGGCACACATAAGCATCTTGGTGAATAATTTCCTCTGCGGGTTCAGGACTCAGGTACGTGTGCTTAACAAAAGAATGAGCCAGTTTGTAAACGGGGTCTAACCACCACAAAGATACCCGGCCTAATTATGCTTGAAGTTCAAGTATTTGTTTTTCTAATCTTGCAATGCGTTTTTGCTTCTGTTCAGGGCTCAGTTTGGGCTTGTATTCCTTATATTCTTCGTGCTTTGAAAGAATATGCCAAATGATTACCAACAGTTTTCTTGCAATGGCTATCAATGCCTTCTTTTGCGAACGCCGCTTGGCCAATTCGGTAAACTTGCCACTTAACCAGCAACCTTTTGTCCGGGTCATTGCCCATGCACATTGTACAAGTATCCTTCTGAGATACTTATTGCCATTGGTAATCTTTCTGCTTTTGATCTTTTTGGCACTTTCATCATTGCGGGGTCTTAGACCAGCCCAACCAACTAATGATGAAGCAGTTATAAAAGTTTTCAGATCAATTCCCAGTTCGGCAATAATGGTCATTGCACTTAATTTTTGAATGCCCGGAACAGAACATAGTAGTTTCATTTCTTCCTCATACAAGGTGTCGCATATTTGTTCCATTTCCACTATACATTCCTGTTGCTGGCGCGTAAGAAGTTCCAGCTTTTCATAATTTTGGCGAAAGACAAACCGGTCCGAACCAGAAACAACCCCTTTTAACGAAGCTGCAATTTTTTCTTTATGTTTATTGGTAATACGCCCATGTATGTGTTTGATCAATTCCTCCGGGGGTCGTTTCTCCGTTAATAAGTCCTTTTACAACTCCAATCACTGATACACATCCTACCTTACTTGTAAAGTTGGTGATGCGAATGTTACAACGATGCAATTGCCGGTCAATCGCTTGCTCAACCCGTGTCACCTGTTCGCACAGATGCACGTAACGATGTTCATACTGACGCAACTCCTGAATGTGTTTCCCTGGTATGTAACTTCCCTTGATCAGCTTTTTCTGTAGTACCGTTGCTATCCATTGGGCATCCTTTACATCTGTCTTGCGCCCGGGCAATTGTTTGATAAAGTATGGGTTAACCAGTTTCATTTCCACATGGCCTTGCAATATCCGCCATATTGGTATCCATTAAATCCCCGTACTTTCCATGGCAACTTCACTCACTTGTTGTTCTTTGATCAAATCCCGCATTGTTTCAATGTCTGGGGTGAGCGTAGTGAATTCTTTTAAAAATGTTTGACCGTTTTCGGCCAAAATTCACAAAAATATTGTATCTTTATGCACATCAAGTCCACAGACCTTTTTCATGTTTTTACCTTAAAGGTAATATATATTGTGCTTCGAGCACGTTAGCGTAAATAAGGCTGTGGATGCGTTCCGGTTTCGGCCGGAACGCTGATTTTTATGCGGTGCGTGTATGAATCGCGATTATTATGTAAGTTTGTTTGATAATAAAGAGGAGATAGCGATGGCTAACCCGATCATGATTTTGAAGGAGTTGAAACGCGACCTGGTTTCCAATTTCGGAGATGATATCAATGATGTGATTCTATTTGGATCTCAAGCATCAGGTAAGGCGGTAGAAGATTCTGATTATGACATCCTGATTCTTTTATCCAATGACTATGACTGGAGATATCAGAATCTATTATTTGATAAAGCCTTCGATGTAGGGTTGAAATACCAGGTGCTATTTGATCTGCACCTTCTTTCATCGAATGAGCGAGACCATTCATTGAAGGGGAAGGAACCTATTATTATTCATGCTTTGGAGAAAGGGATTTATGCATGATTGATGATGACAGCAGGGCACAATTGATCGCCTATAGGGAGGAGCAAGCCAAATCAACAGCCCTGGAGGCTGAATTTCTGCTGAATAACGATATGCTGCGCGGCTCGATGAACCGGATTTATTACAGCATGTTTTATATGCTGTAGGCACTATCTCTGAAGTATCAATTTGAATCATCCAAACATTCTCAGTTGTTAGGATGGTTTAATAAAACCTTTATCCATACCGGCAAAATTGAAGTAAAGTTTTCCAAGATTATTACTAAAGGCTACAATCTCCGAACAAAAGGAGATTATGCCACCATTTATGATTTGGATAAGCAGGAGCTTTTGCAGATGTTTGGAGAAATGACTGAATTTATTCAGGAAATTGAGCGGTTTCTAAATACACCGTAAGGAAAGACACGAATAGCCGTTCGGAATTAACCCAACTTGCACCCCCAAGGGGGTACCTGAAAAAACATGATTTTTCAACATGCACATAATCAATCAGATGG
>DYSO01000018.1 GCA_020718225.1 Draconibacterium orientale
TTACATGACGAAGCCATTCAATTGAAAAAAATATTTTCTTCAATCATTGAAAAATCAAAATAGTGTGTTTTATATTTGAAATTTTGATGTTGTTTATTATTTGTTTTTTGGAATTTGTTTTTTGGAATTTTTGCCAATTAATACAAGAATATTAGATGTAAAGTACTAATTATATGAAAAGAATTGCAATAATTTTTCTGATTATCATTGTGCTTGTCGGGGCTTGTACGGTGACCCTGTTATACAATAAAAAGAAGATCGATGAAAAATCACAATTGGATGGGAACCTGAAATCCATTCCGGTTTTCATCACGACCCTGAAAATGAGCCGGATCGACGGCGATTTTACGGTGAATGGTTCTTTTTCGGCCATTCATGAGTTAACCCTGGCTTCGGAAGGACAAGGCAAGGTGACATCGCTGCTATTCAACACAGGCGATTTTGTAAAAGAGGGACAGGTACTGGCCTTGCTCGACGATGAGGTATTGACCAGTCAGCTCTCCCTGGCCCGGGTGGCGCTCGAAAAGGCAAGCGCCGATTTAAAGAAATACGAAGGGCTTTTAAAAAATGATGCAATCTCGAGTCAACAGGTTGAGGATGCACGGTTGTTTGAAAAAAAGGCGGAAGCCGATGTGATCAGCTTGAAAAAGCAACTCGATAATACCGTCATCAAAGCCCCCATCCAGGGGAGCATTGTCAGGCGCATGGTTGAAACCGGGTCGTTGCTGATGCCGGGTTCACCTGTTGCAGAGATTGTGGATATCAGTCGGCTGAAACTTATTGCAAACGTTGCTGAGAGCGAAGTTGTGCGTATCGGTGACAACCAGAAGGTTGCTGTTACTTCGTCGCTCTATCCGGGGGTCACTTACCGGGGAGTCGTGGTCTCGATTGGGGTAAAAGCCGATGATGCCCGTCGGTTTCCGGTTGAAGTTGAACTGGTGAACGATCTGCATCATCCCCTGAAAGCGGGTATGTTTGGAATGGTTCAGTTCAGTTCGGAAACCGGTCGGGAGTGTTTGACCATTCCCAGGCATTCCATCATCGGAAGCATTAAGGAACCGAAGATATATGTAATTGAAGGCAACAAGGCGCAACTGCGTTCAATCCGCATCGGTTCGGCCGACGATAAGCAGGTTGAGGTCCTCGAAGGGTTAAAGGAAGGGGATCGGATTGTCACTTCCGGACAGATCAACCTGGATGACAACACATTGGTTACCATCATCAACAACAATTAATAATCAGGGTCATGAATATTACTGAACTTTCGATTAAACGGCCTTCATTGATTGTGGTCATCTTTGCGGTGATGACTTTTCTCGGAGTAGTCAGCTATTTTTCCTTAAACTATGAACTGCTTCCAAAATTTTCCCAACCAGTTTTGGTGGTCGTCACCACCTATCCGGGAGCTTCCCCTTCGGAGGTAGAAAATTCAGTCACCAAAAAAATCGAGGATGCCATTTCGTCGCTCGAAGATATTGATAACATTCAAAGTACTTCCTATGAAGGCGCTTCGGTGGTAGTGATCATTTTCAAGAGCAGCGCTGACATGGACCGGGCTCTTGAAAATGCGACCCGAAAGGTCAGCAACATCGAATATTTATTGCCCAAGGATGTACTGCCTCCCATGATCAATAATTTTTCGATGGACGATATTCCCATCATGCGGCTTGGGATTACAGCCAACATCCCATCAACAGAGGTTTACGATCTGGTGCGGAATAAAATCAAACCCATGATTTCCACCATCAATGGCGTATCGCAGGTAGATATGGTTGGTGGGGAAGAGCGGGAGATCCGCATCAATGTTGACAACGAAAAGTTAAAAGCCCAAAACCTTTCGATCCTTCAGGTAACGCAGGCCATACAGTTGGCCAATCTGGAATTCCCCACAGGGAAGATCAAAGATCAGAGCCAGGAGGTAATCATTCGGCTTTCGGGAAAATTTGCCGGTTTGGATGATTTGAAAAACCTTGTTTTGACCACAGGAAAAAACGGGAGCCTGGTAAGGTTGAAGGATGTGGCTGAAGTGCAGGATGCCAAAAGAGAGACCCGGAGCATCAGCCGCATCAATGGTGAAAATTCGGTCGGACTGATGATTTTCAAGCAACCCGATGGAAATGAGGTGAAAATATCTGAAAAAGTAAAGGAATCGATCATCCGGATCGAAGAGATCTATAAAACGCAGGGGTTGAAGTTTGAAGTTGCCAATGACACCTCTGATTTTACGCTTGATTCGGCCCATGCCGTCATGAAGGATTTATTGTTAGCCATTTGTCTGGTGGCTCTGGTGATGTTGGTTTTTCTTCACAGTCTGAGGAATTCATTGATTGTTCTGATTGCCATTCCTGCCTCCCTGATCTCGGTTTTTACGGCGATGTATATGCTCAATTTTTCGATGAATATAATCTCCATGGTAGCGATGTCGTTGGTTATCGGGATTCTCGTGGATGATTCCATCGTGGTTCTGGAAAATATTTACCGGCATCTGGAGATGGGCAAAGAGCGGCGTAAAGCTTCCCTTGAAGGACGTAATGAGATCAACTATACGGCTGTTTCGATTACCATGGTGGATGTGGTGGTTTTTCTCCCCATTGCCATTATTACAAGCATGATTTCGGGAATGCTCCGCCAGTTTGCCCTGGTTGTTGTATTTGCCACCCTGCTCAGTTTGTTTGTCTCATTTACTGTGACACCCCTTCTGGCTTCCCGTTTTGTCAAGCATGAGCATTTTCGAAAGGGAAGCTGGCTTGACAGGTTCACGGGAGGTTTCGAGCGGTTGTTACACAGGTTTACCGAAGGATATTCCCAGGCAATGATCTGGTCGTTGCGCCATAAAGCCATAACATTGGGAGGGGTCACCCTGGTTTTCTTTGCATCGGTTGCTTTGGTAGCAACCGGTTTTATTGGCAGCGAATTTATAACCATGGGGGATCGGGGGGAGGTGATCATTACCATGGAGTTGCCAAAAAACGCCACCATTGAACAAACCAATCAGGCTACTTTGAAAGCGGAGCAGTATATCCGTGGATTGCCCGAAGTTACCAGTGTCTTTACCTCCGTGGGGAGTTCTACCAGTTTTTTTGGCGGCGGATCAAATGCATATAATTCGGAAATGCATATAAAAATGGTGGAAAAAGAGAAGCGGAAAATCACCTCTGAACAATTTGCGCTAAACATGAAAAAGGAGTTGATGAACCTGCTTCCCGGCGTCAAAGTCAGGTCAACCATCGTTTCCATGATGGGGACTTCGGACATGGACCCCATTCAAATCGTGATCAGCGGTCCCGATATGGATACCTTAAACCGGTACGCTTCCGGTGTGATGTCTGAAATGAAAAAGGTCCCGGGAACCTATGAGGTCAAGTTGTCTGTTGAAGCAGGCAATCCTGAGGTAGCCATTCGCCTGGATAAAGATAAGATGGCCGAATTGGGACTTTCTACAGCCATTGTCGGGATGACCCTTCAGAATGCCTTCAGTGGCAATACCGATGCAAAATTCAGGGATGGCGATAATGAATATAACATCAATGTGGTCTTTGACCAGGTTGACCGCAACAGCATCAACGACATTGCCGGTTTAAGTTTCATCAATAATTACGGGCAATCGATTCAATTGAACCAGTTTGCGGTTATTGCCCCATCCAGCGGGACCACCATTTTGCAGCGATACAACCGGGTGCCATCGGTGACCATTAACTCACAGGTGATAGGACGTCCGGTTGGATCGGTTGGGGAGGATGTATTGAAAAGAGTCAAAGCCATGGATTTACCGCAGGAATTGACAATTATTCCGGAGGGAGATATGAAATACCAGACGGAAGCATTTGGAAGTCTGGGCATAGCATTTCTGGCTTCCATCCTGTTTGTATATCTGATCATGGTAGCCCTGTACGACTCTTACCTGTATCCTTTTGTTGTTCTCTTTTCCATTCCATTGGCTATTATCGGCGCCCTTCTCGCCTTAGGACTGACCATGGAATCGCTCACCATATTTTCTATCCTGGGTATGATCATGCTGGTTGGATTGGTCGGTAAAAATGCCATCCTGCTGGTTGACTTTACCAATCAGATGAAAGCCGACGGGCACAACACGACAGAGGCCCTGGTGATGGCCGGGAAGGTTCGTATGCGACCGATTCTTATGACCACTTTTTCGATGATTTTCGGGATGCTTCCCATTGCACTGGCAACCGGCGCAGGAAGTGAATGGAAAAATGGGATGGCCTGGGCCCTGATCGGCGGATTAACCAGTTCGATGTTTTTAACATTGATTGTGGTACCCGTTGTCTATCTGACCTTCGACAGGGTCAAGGAACGATTGAAAGGGAAGAGAAACAGGTACAGATAAAAACCGTACTTTTGTTCCCGGATTGTATGTTGTTTTTAACCCCGAGAAAAATGATCAAGAAGTTTTTTAAATATTTCGCTTATTTCCTGTTCTTTCTGCTCCTGATCGAACTGGCTCTCTATACATGGGCCCCGGTTTATGATTTTCCTGAACCCAAACCATTTTCAGGAACGTTGTTTTTCAATCCATATCAGGGAATGGACAGTACCCAATGGAGAAAAGCCAATTTTCATTTTCACACCAAGGCCTGGGGTGGGCTCACCAGTGGCAGGCACAATACCTATGAAGCTTTTTATCAGACTTATAAGGCACTGGGATACGATGCGCCTCAAATATCAAATTATCAATCGATCGATCGCAATTTTCAGGATTCTTCATTTTATATCCCGGGTTACGAACACGGGTTTGGTTTCAGGAAAAAGCACCAGCTACTGATCGGGGCGCGGAAGGTGTTGTGGCTTGATTATTCGCTCTATCAAACCAGGAGTCACAAGCAACACATCATCAACCGGCTCCGTCTCGATAATGAAATTGTGGCGATTGCCCACCCCGATTGGGAGAGTGGTTATTCTGCGGACGACATGGGCCGTCTTACCAATTATGATCTTGTGGAAGCGCTGAATGCCAACTGGCGGTCGGTCCCGCTTTGGGATGCAGCCCTGTCGGCCGGCCGGCCGGTTTTCCTACTAGCCGATGACGATGCCCACGATATTGCTGACCCTTATGAGATTCACCGGATTTGTACTTACATCAATGCCCCGTCGGTCAATGGAAGCGACCTTATCAAATCGTTACAAGCAGGAAAGGCTTTCGGGGCCGAAATTTTTATGAGTTATCATGAAACCTTTGCACAAAAGGCGGCGCTGGCACGGGAAATTCCGGCGCTGGAATCGGTTACCATGAAATCGGATACCCTCCATGTTTCAGTTGGTGAAAAACCACTGAAAATTAGTTTCATTGGGCAAAACGGGGAGATAAAAAAAATTGTCCGGCTCACCTCCCGGGCCTGGTACAAATTCACGCCGGAAGATACCTATATCCGCACCGAGATTGTTTTTCTCAAATACTACAAGTATCCCGATGTGGGTCCGGGTACGATTTTTTACCTGAACCCGGTATTCCGGTATCATGGGGAAGTGCCCTCCAATCCTCTGTTAGCTGAGATGAACCCGGTTTTAACCTGGGTGCAGCGTATTGCAGGGTTCGGATTGTGGAGCTTACTGATCGTTGCATTTTTTTATGTGAAGAGAAAAAGGGGGATGATGAAGGACTAATGACGATATACGATTTACGATTTACGATTTACGATATACGATTTACGATTTACGATTTACGATTTACGATTTACGATTTACGATTTACGATTGATGATTGACAAGTTTGCATGAACATGCCTTCAAACCGTAAGATACACATTGTTTTATTTTTATTGCTGGTGTTATCGGCGCTGATACGGGGATGGATTGCGGGCGTTATCGGGTTGGGCAATGATGAGGTATATTACTGGACGTATGCCAAATTTCCGGCTTTCAGCCATTTCGACCATCCGCCCATGGTTGGTTGGGTGATCTGGTTTTTCACGTTGGGTCTGCGGTTTGACGGGGAGTTTTTCATGCGGCTGGCTGCCGTTTTTTTTGGCACGATGAGTACCGGTTTGATGTTTTTAATCGGGAAGCAGATTAAAAATCCCGTTACCGGTTTGTACGCAGCGTTTATGTATACAGCCTCTTTTTACGGGTTCATCCTATCGGGGACCTTTATTTTACCGGATGGGCCACAGGTTTTTTTCTGGTTGTCGACCCTCTGGTTTTTATTGAAATCGCTTCCCGATCCTGATCTTACAGGAAAAAGCAGGAATTTTCTTTTTTTTGCAGGATTAACAGCCGGATTGGCATTGTTGTCAAAGTACCATGCGGTTTTTTTAATCGTTGGCGCTTTTTTTTATATTTTGTTTTATAACCGGAAATGGTTTTTTGCATGGGAGACCTGGGGCGCTTTAGTATTGGCGGTTCTTTGTTTTATGCCTGTTATTTTCTGGAATGCCGAAAATGAATTCATCAGTTTTACATTTCATGAAAGCCGTGTCGGCATTACTGATTTGGGGATTCAGCCCCAATATTTCCTGACAGAAATTGCAGGTCAGTTTTTTTACAACAACCCGGTCAATGTTGTGATCATCATCACGGCCCTGGTTGCGATGATGATGAAACACCATTTTTTGGAACGGAGTTACCGCCGTTTGATTTTATGGATCAGTCTTCCCCTGCTGATTGTTTTTCTGGTTTTTTCACTTTTCCGCAGTACATTGCCCCATTGGACCGGGCCTGCCTATCTTGGGTTGATCTTTATGGGTGCGGCCTATTTGTCGGAACCCCGAAAGAATGGACGGAAACTGCGGCTGGTGCCCTGGCCGGTTGTCCTCTCTTTATTATTGTTGGCAGGAGTAGTGGTTACGGGTGTTGGACAGATTCTGTACGGTTGGATATCCGTAAAGCGGTACAAAGTGGATGATGTATCTCTTGATTTGGTTGGATGGCAGCAGTTGGGGGAGAAGTTTCAAACGTTGGCCAAATGGGATGAAGATCATTTTCTGATTGACAAAGATGCACCGTTGATCACTTTTCGCTGGTTCCCGGCAGCCAATTTCGATTACTATCTGGCCCGGAAAGACAACCGGGCTGTTTATGCCCTTGGGGCTTTGGATCGTATTCATAAGTATTATTGGATCAATCAACAACGGGGCAATTTAAAAAAAGGAAGCGATGCCTGGTACGTTGCCCTCAGCGACGATTATGAAGACCCCGTGGCCAATTACGGGCCGTTGTTTGAATTGATCCTGCCGCCGGATACCCTCTATATTCTTCGTGCACAGGATACAGTACGTAAGGCATTTGTGTTTCGGTTGATCGACCTGAAGGAAGATCTTGTATTTAGTCCCAATCCGACGGTGAAACCGGAAAAGGTCAATCAGATAGACACATTGGAATATTTCATCAAACAGATCCGGCAGGATTGGCAGTATCTTCAAATTCTGGAAAAGCGGTCTCTCAGGGATACGGTACCCATTGAAACCCTCATCCGGCAGGAAGCCAAGAAAATGGTTTTTCAGTCGAGGGAGCAGTTGATATTGCCTGATACCACAAAAAGAAACATCCGGATACCGGAATAAGTCTATTTTGGTGCAATCATTTTTTTAGGGTCCACCAACAGGCTAAATTCTTCATCGGTAAGCAGCCCCGATTCGATGGCAGCTTCGCGGAGGGTTTTATGTTCCTTGTGTGCTTTTTTGGCAATTTTTGCCGAATTGTCGTATCCTATTTTCGGGTTCAGGGCGGTGACCAGCATGAGGGAGTTTTCGAGGTTTTTATGGATGGCAGTCAGGTTGGGTTCAATACCGGAGGCGCAATTTATGCTGAAAGAGGCACAGGCATCACCGAGAAGGCGGGCCGACAGAAGGAGGTTGGAGATCAGCAGGGGTTTAAAAACATTCAGTTGGAAGTGGCCGTTCATCCCGCCGATATTGATAGCCACATCATTGCCTAATACCTGGCAGCAAACCATGGTCATGGCTTCGGGTTGGGTTGGGTTAACTTTTCCGGGCATGATGCTTGATCCTGGTTCGTTTTCGGGAAGCAGTATTTCACCGATCCCGCAACGGGGCCCTGAGGCGGAAAGCCGGATGTTTGAAGCAATGTGCATCAGGCTCACGGCAAGGGTTTTCAAAGCTCCCGAGGTTTCAACCATGGCATCGTGGGCCGAGAGCGCTTCGAACTTATTGGGAGCGGTGATAAAAGGATAACCTGTGAGTTCGGCAATTTTTTTTGCAACCAGTACATCATAATTTTTAGGGGCATTTAACCCGGTGCCAACAGCCGTCCCGCCTAACGCTAATTCCGACAGATGGGGCAGGGTGTTTCTTAAAGCTTTCAGGCCATGTTCGAGTTGTGAAACATATCCCGAGAATTCCTGCCCTAATGTCAGGGGGGTGGCATCCATCAGGTGGGTACGGCCGGTTTTAACGATATCTTTAAATTCATCGGCTTTTTTTGAGAGGATGGTTTTTAGTTGTTCCACGCCGGGAATGGTGGTTTCGATGATCATTTTATAACCGGCGATACTCATGGCAGCCGGAAAGGTATCGTTGGAAGATTGCGATTTATTTACATCGTCGTTGGGATGGATGAGGGTTTTGCCTTCGCCTCCCAGGATACCGCCTCCCAGAACATGGGCCCGGTTAGCAATCACCTCGTTCAGGTTCATATTGGTTTGTGTGCCCGATCCGGTTTGCCAGATCACCAGGGGAAACTGGTCATCGAGTTTTCCGTCCAGGATTTCATCGATGGCCCTGACCATTAAATCTTTTTTTTCGGCCGATAAAACACCCAGGTCGTTGTTGACCAGGGCGGCTGCTTTTTTAAGGATTGCCATGGCATGAATAACCTCTCCGGGCATGGAGCCGGGTTTTCCGATTTTAAAGTTAGTCAGTGACCGCTGGGTTTGAGCGCCCCAGTATTTGTCGGCCGGAACCTCAATGGGCCCCATGGTGTCTTTTTCAATGCGTGTTTTCATATCTGGATTGGTTTAAGTGTCTGATATCCGGTTTTTTTAAATGTGTTTCCCGGGCTGTTCATACGATTTTAAAAACGCTTCAATGGCTTCTGCCGGGTCGCCAACGATTGCCTTATATCTTGTTTCAACAATCGGGCGTTGAATTAATCCCGGGCTCTGAACCAGGATATAGACCCATTCGTGGTCTTCGAATTGTTTGCCTTTCAAATTTTTTTTATAGTATTTCTCCTGGCTCCGGATAATTTCAACCGGTTTTTTATTCAATTTGATCAGGAGCTTTTCCAGCTCGCTGGCCGTGAGCCTGTTTTTCAGATATTCCACAATTTCAAAAGACCTTCCTGAACCCTGTAGATATTGCAATCCGGCGCGGGATTTTTTGCAATGAGGGTTATGATAAATACGCAACATGCTTCTTTTTAATAATCTCTATTAAATTATGAATCCGATGATAAAACATATAACACCCAATATCCGATTCATATCACCACTCACCACTCACCACTCACCACTCACCACTCACCACTCACCACTCACCACTCTTACGCATTTCCATATTCCATCAGGTAAGCTTTGATAAATTCGCGCAGGTCGCCATCGAGAACGGCTTGTGTATTGCTGGTTTCGGTGCCGGTTCTCAGATCTTTGACCATTTTGTAAGGATGGAGTACATAACTGCGGATTTGGCTTCCCCATTCAATTCTCTTTTTCCCGCTTTCGATCACGGCGATTTTTTCCCGTTTTTTACGCAATTCAATTTCATAAAGTTGTGATTTCAGCAAAGTCAGGGCTTTTTCACGATTTTGTCCCTGTGAACGGGTTTCCTGACATTCAACTACAATACCGGTTGGCTCGTGTTTCAGGCGTACGGCAGTTTCGACTTTGTTCACGTTTTGTCCACCGGGCCCACTGCTCCGGAAGGTATCCCAGGTTATTTCCGACGGATTGATTTCGATAACAATATCGTCGTTGATGATGGGGTAGGCATAAACCGATGCAAAAGAGGTATGCCGCTTGTGGTTGGCATCGAAGGGTGAAAGCCTGACAAGCCGGTGAACGCCATTTTCCCCTTTCAGATAGCCGTAAGCGTAATCGCCTTCAATTTCGAGGGTCACCGATTTGAGCCCGGCCACATCGCCCTCCTGAAAATCGACCTCCTTGACCTTGAACCGGTTTCGTTCGCCATAACGGATGTACATCCGCATGAGCATTTCTGCCCAATCCTGACTTTCGGTGCCACCGGCGCCTGAATTGATCTGCACGATGGCGCTGAGTTTGTCTTCTTCGCCACTGAGCATATTCCGGAATTCCAGGTTTTCGACCAATCCAAGGGTTTGGCTGAAAGGCGCGTTGAGATCCTCTTCTGTGGCGTGGCCCTGGATGTAGAAGTCCCACATGATCATAAGCTCTTCAAAACTGTTAACGCCTGCGAGATAGGCGTCGGACCATGATTTTTTATCACGGATTGACCGCAAGGCCTGTTCTGCTGTTTTGGGGTTATTCCAAAACCCGGGATCCTGGGTCAACGCCTCCTCTTCTTTTATCTGTGCCAGTTTTTTATCGATGTCAAAGATACCTCCTCAAGGCTTCCAGCCTTGCTTCAAGATCCTTTAGTTGGTCCTGTGTTACCATTATTTTATTGTTTTTTAAATGAATATTTCAAACAAATACACTTCCGGCTTCCGGCGCTTCAGCTCCCGGACCTCCAGTGACAGGTTAAGTAGAGAGGGCCGTCGGCACGTTATCCGGTCTCTTTGATCATGGCCAGAACAAGATCGGGCTCAAAACCTTTACCTGTTACAAAGGTGATAATTTTTTCACGGAAATTGAATGATTTCCCGGTTTTTATTTCTTTCCGTTTTTTCCGGATTAATTCCCCGATGGTTTGAAGGTACGCTTCCTCCTCAATTTCCTTAAGGGCGGCATCGATTATTGAATCGGGTATCTGCCGGTTTCTGAGTTCATTGCGGATTTTATAACGGCCCCATTGGTTGTTGTGAAATTTTCCCATGACGAAAGCGTGTGCAAACCGCTGATCATCAAGGAACCCTTCATCCTGGAGGCGCTTCAGTATCCGGTTTATTTCCGGTCGGGGAACGCTCAGTCTTTGCAGCTTTTGGATCACTTCAAACCGGCATCGTTCACGGTAGGCGCAGAATCGTTCTATTTGCCGCGGGTCCATTTTTCGGATTCGGTTAAAAATACAGATGTAAATATAATAAAATCACTGAAGCGAAAAATGATTTTATCTTTGTGGTTCCATGAAAAGTTTTTTCTCCGGTTTTATGGTTGGGATCCTGCTTATTCCAACAATTACGCTGGCCCAGGCCGATTCGGCAGCGCTGCCCTATCAGGAAAAGAAAAAGCAGGGTTGGACCTGGGCCGCATTGCCCGTGATTGCCTACGATGCCGATATGGGGCTGCAACTGGGCGCACTGGGACAAGTTTTTTACTATGGCGACGGATCCACCTGGCCGGAATACAAACATACCCTGTATGCTGAATGTTCCTGGTTCACAAGGGGCAGCGCGGTATATCAGTTTTTTTATGATTCAAAGTACCTCATACCGGGTAAAATCAGGGTCACTGCCGATATCGATTATCTGACCGAACGGGCCCTCGATTTCTACGGATTCAATGGCTATGTTGCCAATTACATCCCCTCGGTCATAAAACAGGGGACGGATGATTATATATCGCGGGTTTTTTATAAACAGGAACGGAAAATGTTCCGGGCCTTGGCCGATTTCCAGGGGCCCATCCTGGGTCAGAAACTGCGATGGCTGGCCGGAATTAATGTAATTGATATTCAAACATCTACAGTTGATATTGATAAAATAAACAAAGGGAAAAACACAGAGCGTCAATTGCCGGATACCGCTCTGTTATATGATGATTATGTAAGATATGGAATGATCGGGCAACAGGAAAAAGATGGCGGGACCACCGTTTTCCTGAAGCTGGGGATGGTTTTTGATACCCGCGACAATGAAGCTGCACCGAATATCGGGTTTTGGTCAGAAATCCTGCTCCTGGCCGCACCCTCCTTTTTAGGGAACCATCCTTACACTTTTATGAAACTTGCCGTTACCCAGCGTCAGTTTATTCCTTTGATAAAACGCCGTCTGGTGGCAGCTTACCAGTTGAGTTACCAGGGTACAGTATGGGGGGTTACCCCATATTACATCCTGCCCTATATTTACAGTTCATACAGTCTTACTACCAAACCCGATGGCCTGGGAGGCGCCAAAACCCTCCGTGGGATTTTGCGGAACCGGATTGTCGGCGATGGAATTGCTTTCGGGAATATTGAGCTCCGTTATACATTTCTCCAAAAGGTTGTCTGGAAACAAAATCTCTCCCTGGGCCTTACGGGATTCATGGATGGGGGCATGGTGGTTCAGGACCATCCCATCCGGAAAAATCAGGTACCTCCTGATCAGCAATCGTTTTATTTCTTTCGGAGCGCTGACGGACTTCATTTAAGTACCGGTATGGGGTTACGGGTAGCCATCAACCGCAACTTCATTATCAGTGTGGATTATGGTTTTGCATTAGACAAGCAGGATGGTACCAGCGGATTGTATGTCGGAATAGGAAATATTTTTTAACCTGTCGGATGATGGTTGCCCGATCATTCGATATCCGTTGCAGAAAAGGTTGTCAAATCATAGAGGATTTTTCCCCAGATAAAAATACATGGAACCACTTTAAGTACGTAAGGTTCAACAACATTATCGCGGATGGGCATGAAAAGTTCTGTTGTGGAGAGTGAGGTCAGGAGAAACGCAAAGGCAGCAAGAATGGCATTGACGACAGAGATTTTCCGGGCAAATAACCAGATGGCAATACCACTCATTGCGATGATAAAGGTGGGCGATTCGGCCTTATGGTTGAATATGACGGTCCAGATAAGAAGCGCGGTGAACATCAGCAGCCGGAAAGTATAGATGGAATAGAATTTTCTGAAAAGGAAGGGGATTCCGCCCGCCAGAAGCCCGGCAGCCACGATGGCCGGTTTGGGGAGATTTATCCCAAACCAAGATGAGAGCCATCCCATGACAGAATATCCGGGGGGACCTGAAAAGTCAGTTAAAAGCAGTTCCCTCCAACTTTGATATAGAAACTGCAGATGCGAAAAACCCGTCAAAGGCAGTGGTAGCAGCAACAACAGGATGCCCCAGAAAAGGGAGTAGCGTACCAGTTTCCATTTTTCGGGATAGAAAAGAAAAAGGGCAAAAGCAACCCCGCCAAACAATTTTATAAATATCGTCAGGGTTAAAAAAAGGGTGGCAATAAAATACTGACGTCGTTCCAGCATGACAAAAGTGAAGATAAGCAGTCCTGCCATCAGGGCATTGCTCTGTGAATTCTGAAGCGAGGTTATTAATTCGATGGTGATAAAAAGAAGGATCATGTTTTTTTTGCGGTCGTTGATTTTTGGCAGGGCTTTCACCGAAAAATAAAGAACAAGGGCATTCAGCAGATTCCAGAGAGGGAGGCCGATGGCATGGGGGAAAAGGGAGAAGATGCCAAAGAACATGGCAAAGGTCGGACTGTATTTAAAAAGGTCGGGTTGTTCCACCGGGAAAGCCGCATAAAGGTCTCTGGCGGTGATCAAGTGTTCCCATGCTTTTTTAAAGATAATATAATTGCCATAATGCATCTGGTCAGGAAAGGAAGTTGGATTATAAAAGTGTTCCAGGAGCAGGGAGTGGATGGAGGCAAACAGGGCGCTTCCGGCAAACAGGATGAACACCAGCCATCCCGTATCCGGTATTTTACTGAATATCAGTTTAATCCGTTGGTTATTTTTGTTTTTCAAAAACATCAATTTCTCTGAAATAATAGGGCCCATGAAAAGAATCTTCGCTGATCCAGAGAAGATATCGTAACCGTTTGAACTGTTTATCGAAGTTCCGGATGCTGTAAACGCCCCTGGCGTTATCCAGAATGTCGGCAGGTTTAACGAGTAACAAGAAATTCCAGCCGGCAGCGGCAGGGTCTCCTTCCGATGAAGGGCAATGAGGACCGGTGGACCCCCAAAGGGAAAAAGACTGGCCCCCCCGATGGATATCCTGTAAGGTGAAAACATGGATGCTGTCGAGTTCGGTTTCCTTTTGAAGGTCCATTAAAAGCCGTCCTTCCCCTTGTTCCGACCAGTCATCCCTGAGTGATTCGCCCGGAAGCAGGTCGTACATGCCATCAATGATGGCTGGAAGGTCGGCTCCATTTTTAATACTCGTGAATGTGGGGTTGGTCCCCGAAAAATAATACTTGACCGTGACCCCGTTGGGTTGATGAATATCGGCATAGTCTCTCATCGTTGGCCTGACCGGAAGGTCGCTGAGATTATGTGTGTGGGTAAAATGTACCGTTGCCGCAGAGGTCATGGATTCGGTAACATGGCTTTTGGGGAGGTTGAGTGCAAGGGAAGTGCGTTCAGAAAAATTGTCGTACAGTGGCAGCGCTGGTTGAACCGGATCGAAAAATGAATTGGAAAGGGTGATGGCGAAAATTTTAATTGCTTTGTTTTCAGGAAGTTGAATAAATCCATCGGTGGGAGATGCCTCAAGGACATGGAGAAAAAGATAGCCATATTGGCATGGGATATTCAGGGTATCGTGGTAAAGATGTGTGGCATACCAGGCCACTTCATTGCGTTTGATAAACCCTTTTTCAACTCCTTTGATCCTGCCGTGCTGGTCCCATATCCGATGGTCGGACTGTCCGATCTTTCCGGTGAAGGATTGAATGTGTAACGGGTTTCTTTTATTGCCCACTTTAAATACTCCGGTTGTGTCATCTGTGGCTGCAGCTAACAAATATATCCGGTTGAACGGAATGGCGGCGGGAAGCTGAATTTTTTGTCCGTCACAGGAAAGGAGATTGTTTTTCGGGTAGGTGGTATCTCCCAGTTTAAAAGAGATGCCGTTTATAAAAAGGGAGTCGGGGAACAGGGCGGCCGGGATACGAAACCCGGAAGGACCGGAACTGCTGTCATTTTTATTTTTTCCATGGTTTATTATATCCTGGTCAAAGGGAATGGGAAACAGGGTACTGACCGGTAGCATCAGTTTTTTAACGGGAGGTTCAGGTTGTATCCAATAACTGCGGATGGCTGATTTTTCCAGATTGGTAATAAGCTTACCGTTTTTCAGGATGGCATCCCCGGTTTTTTGTTCCATGGCATCGACCTCCCAGGCAGCGTTGACTTTTCCGGCAACCCCGATTTCAACGTTCGAAATATCACTTCCGCTGATTTCCTGGAGGCGAATGATGTAACCATTTCCGTTTTCCGCTTTTTTCATTGAAGCGAGATCCACCTGGGGAACGGATACCTGGGCAAATGAATAACGTTTACCGAGAAATCCCGGGTGTTGTGGGGTCAGGAATACCCTGAAGGGTTGGTTTAGTCCCCGTGCCTGCCAATATGAAAGTGCGGTTCGCCAATCTCCTTTGTGTGGATAGAATCCATATACTATTTCGTGAATTCCCCAGTCCTGTGTTGCCTGATCGTAATTTGAATTGGTCGTGGGTGTATATAAAAGAGTGAGCCTTAAAGTATTATCCTTGGGCTTATCGACCCCGTATTTGCAATTTTCGAATATAGTAACTCCGTAATTTCCTGATTTATCGGTCAGGTCAAACCATTCCCTGAATGGAAATTCATAAGACTCTTTACTATTGGTTGACCGTTCGATGGTTTTTGTGCCAAGGTTGCAGGTAGCTAACCGATTGGATACCGTAAGAGGGAAGGATGCTTTCAGGCTAACGCCGCGCGATTGCCATTGGATGTATGAGTGCACCATCACCTGATCTTTGCCCGATATTAGAAGTACATATTGTGAAAAGGTTGAATTTTGTGCTTTTCGTTCAATTTTGACGACGGCCCTTACCAGTCCGGTCTCCACAAGGGTGATGGTAGCGGGGCCGTGAACAGAATCGAAAGGAGGTTTTTCACGGTCGACCCAGTCCATATTCAGGGCCGGCTGACCGCGGGGATGTTCTTTCTGAAACAGGAGCCGTGAGGGGTATGCAAGCAGTTCCCTCCCGTTTTTTTTATCGATGATGCTTGCGATATCCCCATCGGAGTTGATTGTTACTTTTAACCATTCATTAGCCATGGACTTTTTATCAGCCGAAAGAGAGGTTGTGTACCTTCCCGGTTCTTCGGAAGGGACCACATCGTAACAGGCCATTCCAAGGGAAGGGAGGGAGGCCAGGAACATGACCTTGATTCTTTTTTTATCGGGATGGCTGATTTGTACCGGAATTTCCTTGTTGTCGCTGTCGTACACCTTCACCCATTCGGGGGTTTCGTCGGGCCAGGAGAGGAACGCTTCCACTAGGTCAGTACGGGGGATGGAGAGGGGATTATAAACGACCAGGGTTTGGCCTTTGCCCCGTGTATCCATGGCGCTGATAACGGCGCTGGCAGCATTTGTCAATTCCGAAGCAAATTGGTTAAGGGCAAGGATTTCATCGTTCCAGGCATATTCATACACGGCAGGGCTTGAATTTCCAGAAATGATTTCGGGTTGTTGGTTTTTGAGGACAAGTCCCCAGCTGTCGTTGATCCGGCGCCAGGGATCATCCGGCGCCCCTAACCAGTCGGCCATCACGGCTACCGCTTCTGTAGCCAGTCCCAACTGCTCGTTTTTCCGGTTCCATCGTTTCATTGCCGCCTGGGAAGTCAGCGCCCCGGCCGGTTGCCAGCCATTCAGTGAATCGCCTCCGGAAGCGGCCGATTGGGAAAGAACACCCGGAAATTCACAATTTCGGGGATATCGGCTTACAGGACGGAAATTTCCTTCGGCCGACCATACAGGACACACAGAAAGCCCGTTCAGTGCGGGTTTGGACTGTGGGGCCAATTCCTGCGCCAACAGAAAATTTGTTAATAAACATGCCAATAATACTCCTGTCATGGAAATGACATACTTCATAGGAGGAGTTTTGCCGTAAAAATAAGGATTTATTTTATTCCACAAAAAGCTATACTTTTGTAAACTGAAAAAATCCCAAGAATCATACCCATGAAAAATATTTTATTACTCCTGTTAATCGGTGTCATATTTGCATCCTGTACAGGGAAAAAGGACCAGTTTACCCTTCGGGGTGCAATCACCGGAATGGATACCGGAATGGTTTTTCTTCAGAAATTTACCGGAGATAAATGGGTCAAACTCGATTCGGTACCGCTCGACAAAGGCGCCTTTCTCTTTAAAGGGAAAATCGATATGGCTGAATTGTGGTACGTGGCCATGAAAGACAAACAGGTTTTTGTGCCGGTTTTTGTTGAGCCTGGGAAAATGGACCTTCAGATTTTTTCCGACAGTGTTGATAAATCAGTCATAACCGGTTCGGAATCCCATACTATTTACCGGCAATATATCGCCATGACGAATGGGATCAATGAAAAAATGGAAGTGGTTTATAAAGACTGGAAAAAAGCCAAAGATGCCCATGATTCTGTTGCCATGAAAAAGGCCGATTCCCTTTCAGAACTTTTAGACCAGGAGATGAAACAGCAATTGATACAATTTGCTTCGGCACAGAGCGCCTCGGTGGTAGCGCCCTATATTGTCATGCGGAACAGCTGGCAGTTTGAGCTTCCCGATCTGGAAGCCATCGTGGTCAAATTTGACACCAATCTGAATGGATCAGCCTATACCCAGTTGATAAGGACCCGGATTGAGATTCTTAAAAAAGTGGCCATCGGGGAGCTGGCCCCCGATTTTGCACAAAACGACACCTCGGGGAACCCCATCTCCCTTTCTTCGCTGAAAGGGAAGGTTGTTCTGGTCGATTTCTGGGCTTCATGGTGTGCCCCTTGCCGTAGTGAAAACCCCAATATTGTCAAAGCGTATGAAACATACCATAAGATGGGGTTCGATATTCTGGGGTGTTCTTTCGATCAGGACCGGGAGAAATGGATCAAAGCGATCCACGACGATCATTTGACCTGGAGTCAGGTTTCCGACCTGAAAGGATGGGGCAACACGGCCGGCAAACTCTACGGTATCAATTCCATTCCTGCCAACGTTTTACTGGACAGGGACCAGAAAATTATCGGGCGGAACCTGCGTGGCGATGACCTTATAAAGAAGCTTGCCGAAATTTTCGGGACACTTCCGGTAAAGAAAAAACGGTAAAAACAAGCAACCGCCAACCATCAGCTCATGAGACAGACCCTTTTTTTTCTCCTGTTTCTGATTTCTGTTTATATCCAGGGACAGAATATCCTTGAAGGGACCATTCGTCAGCATGGCGGTGGCCAGGTTTACATTCAGCGTATTTATGGAGAGAAAACGACGGGTATCGACTCTTTGACTACCGGTACCGACGGCCATTTCAGATTTGAAATGCCCGCTCATCTTTTACCCGGAATGTATCGGGTTAAATGGGGGAAAGAGGCATGGGTTGATCTGATATGGAACCAGGAGGATGTCCGTTTTATAACATCAAAAAACTTTCCGGATGATAGCCTTCAGATTATTTCTTCCATTGAAAACAAAATCAATCTGGAATATTCCAGGCTGGACCGGATCAACCAGCAAAAGTTACAATATCTGATCCCGGTAATTGATTATTATCCCGAGAAGGACCGGTTTTATGAAAGTGTCATTTTTGAGATGGAAGCGGTTCAGAGACAGCAACAGATATTGTTGGATTCATTGACAGCCGCTTATCCCAGGGCTTTTGCCGTAAGGATGGCAAGGGTTTATCAGTCTCCTTTTGTTCCGGCATCGTTAAATAAAGAGGAGCGGATTATTTTTTTAAAAAATCACTATTTCGATAAGGTTGATTTCTCCGATACTGCTTTATTGCATTCGACGGTTTTTGTAAATAAAGCCATCTCCTATTTATCCCTTTACAGCAATAACCGGTTGTCGCAGAAGCAACTGGAAACTGAATTTATCAAAGCAGTGACCATTATGCTCAGCGCGGCATCGGTCAACCCTGAGATCTTTAAATTCTGGCTCGACTATCTTGTGGGCGGTTTTGATAAATTTCATTTTGATGAAGTGCTAACTTACATAGCCGATAATTTCGAGGATCCGTTTAGTTGTGAAGACCAGCCCCGGAAAACGGCATTACAGAAAAAGCTTGAAACATTTAAAAAATTAGCTGCCGGAAATCTGGCGCCACCCCTCGAAATTCCGGATGCCAAAGGAAGCATGGACCGGCTATCGGATATACATTCCGAATTTACCCTGTTGGTTTTCTGGTCCACACAATGTCCGCATTGCACGGCCATGATGGACCGGTTGAAGGAGATTTACGACAAACAGAAAACCAGGCGGTTCGAAGTGATGGCGGTATCTATTGACACAAGCCATAGTGACTGGACCGGTTTTATAAAAGCACACCGGCTGAACTGGGTCAACGTGTCGGAACTGAAAGGTTTTTCTGGCAAGTCGTGCGACGATTATAACATTTATGCTACCCCAACACTGTTTTTGCTCGACCGTGAAAAAAAAATTATCTCGAAACCGGTATCTTTATATGAAATGGAACAGGTTTTACGGGAAAACAGGTTGATGGAATAACGAAATTATAGGATTTGTCGAAATATGTATGATTTTATAAAAGGAAAACTGGTAGAACGGAACCCTGGCTATGCCGTGGTGGAGGCGAATGGGATCGGGTATCTCCTGAACATCTCCATCCATACCTATTCGCAGCTTCGCGCAGAGGAGCATTGTATTCTCTATACCCATCTGGTGGTAAGGGATGACGATATGCTGCTTTATGGTTTTGCTGAACCGGGCGAACGGGAATTATTCCGGCAGCTGATCTCCGTTTCAGGGGTGGGTGTAAATACCGCCCGGATCATCTTGTCATCCCTTACGCCACAGGAGGTTTATACAGCCATTGCTACCGGCGATGCCCCTTTGCTCCAGCGGGTCAAGGGGATCGGAGGGAAGACCGCCCAACGGATAATCATCGACCTGAAAGATAAGGTTTCCAAAGAGTTGATTCCTCATGAAAAATCCGGTTTTCTGCACAATACTAAGAAAGAAGAAGCGTTATCTGGATTGATCATTCTGGGCTTCCCAAAGATGCTTGCAGATAAAGCATTATCTAAGATCATTGAATCGGAAGGAACAGGCCTGACAGTGGAACAACTGATCAAACAGGCGCTCAAGGTTTTATAAGCGCCTATGTTCCAAAATTTATGCACCTTGTTACGCTTTGTGAAGAAAAGGTTTTTATACTGTCTTGTATGCCTGGCCCTCCTTGTTGCCGCACGTTTTCCTGTTATTGCCGGTAAAACATGGAGTAGTTTTGGATGGACCGCGCATTTTACTTTACCCCCCGACACCATCACCAGAGGTGATTCGGCAGTACTTTATTATCCGTTTACCGAGGAACAGGTCATGCCGGGATCGGGAGAGGAGCACCCTTTATTCCTGAACAATCCGTCGAACCTTAAGACCACCATCGAATATGACCCTTTAACACGGCAATACTATTACTCCTATCAGATCGGGAATACCCGTTACCGCATTCCGACCACCCTGACCTTTGAAGAGTTTCAGAGCGCCGACATGCAGGAGATGATCAGCGAATACTGGCAGGAACGGTCGGAAGCAGCCAGTATTGATAACGCCAAGGGGATCATTCCAAAGATCCATATTCCCGGAAAAGTTTTTGAAACCATTTTTGGTAACAATACGGTAGATATCAGGCCACAAGGTTCCGCTGAAATCAATTTCGGGATCGTGTCAAACCGCCGTGACGATCCCATGCTAAATACCCGTCAGCGCCGGCAGACCAATTTCGATTTCGATGAAAAAATCCAGATGAACGTAATCGCCAAAATCGGCGATAAAATTGAATTCAAGGTCAATTATAATACCGAAGCCACTTTCGATTTTGAGAATAAGCTGAAGCTCAAATATGAAGGGAAGGAAGACGACATTATCCAGTTAATCGAAGGAGGCGATGTCAATATGCCCCTCAGTACCAATCTTATCCGTGGCACCGAAAGCCTCTTCGGACTTAAAACCAAGCTTCGTTTCGGAAGGGTCACCGTTACCGCCCTCTATTCCCAGCAGAAAAGCGAAACGAAAGATATCATGGTACAGGGCAATGCCCAGCAGACACGGTTCAGTATCCGCGCCGACGAATACGAAGAGAATAAACACTTTTTTATCGCACAGAACTTCAGGGAAACCTATAAACAATCACTGGCAAAGCTTCCCATCATCACCTCCAATGTCAATATCCTGAAAATTGAAGTTTGGGTTACCAACATGGGCGCCGCTGTGACCGAAAACCGGAACATCGTTGCCTTTATGGACCTGGGCGAATACAACCCTTACAATCCCTTGTTTACAGGAGATCCTGCCGGAAGGTTCCCTTCCAATAATTCAAACAATTTTTTCCGGGTGGTTATGCCGAATGCTGCCGATACCGCCAAAGTCCGGAACATCAACACCGTTACCGATTACCTGAAGGCCCCTCCCTTTTTAATGGTTTCCGGTGAGGATTTTGAAAAAGTAGAGAGCGCGCGGAAATTGTTGCCCTCTGAATATACATTCAACCCAAAACTGGGTTTTATCACCCTGAATACGGCCCTGAATTCTGACCAAACATTGGCAGTTGCTTACCAATATCAGGTTGTCGGTGATACCGCAGTAAGGCAGGTCGGTGAATTTTCCGACCAGGGGATCACCAATCCCAATTGCCTCATTGTAAAATTGCTGAAAAGCACTTCCCTCAATACCCGCATTCCAATGTGGAACCTGATGATGAAAAACGTGTATGCATTGGGGGCCTATCAGCTTCAGGCCAATGATTTTAACCTGAACATTCTCTATTCGGGAAATGCAAACGGAGTCCCAACAGCCTATATCACCGAAGGACGGATCAAAGGGGTCCCCCTGCTTCGGGTATTGAACCTCGATAACCTCAACCAGCAATTCAACCCGCCCGCCGACGGGATGTTCGACTTTATCGACCGGGCTGCTACCGTGGGAGGTACCATTCAATCCTCCAATGGAAGGATCTTCTTCACGGTGCTGGAGCCTTTCGGAAACGATTTGCGCGATTCTATATTCGATATCAACGACCCCAAGGGATCCATTGAATTGGCCAATAAATATTGTTTCGACTCACTCTATACCATGACCAAAACCATGGCCCGACAGTATCCCGATAAAAATAAGTTCGTATTAGACGGATATTATAAATCGTCGGCCGGATCGGAAATTTCACTGAATGCCCTGAATGTTCCGGCCGGTTCGGTTCAGGTAACTGCCGGTGGGATCATGTTGCAGGAAAATGTCGATTATACGGTTGATTATACCCTGGGACGGGTCAGGATCATCAACGAAGGGATACTCAATTCGGGAACCCCCATCCATATTTCATTGGAAAGCAACGAAATGTTCAATGTTCAGACCAAGCGGCTGATGGGGGCGCATATCGATTATAAGGTGAATAAGGATTTTATGATCGGCGGTACCATTCTCAACCTGAATGAACGGCCTTTGACAGAAAAGGTCAATTATGGGGATGAACCCATGTCGAATACAGTCTGGGGGCTCAACCTTTCATACAGGTCGCAATCAAGGCTCATCACCCGGTTTATTGATGCATTGCCGCTGCTCACTACCAAAGCCCCGTCAAGCATAGCCATTGATGCAGAATTTGCCCAGTTTATCCCGGGCCATTCTAAAGCCATCGGTAAGGCAGGGACCACTTACATTGACGATTTTGAAGGGGCCAAATCGACCATCGATTTAAAGAATATCGGTACCTGGTTTATGGCCAGTACCCCACAGGGACAAACAACACCCGAATTATTTCCGGAAGCGGCAGCAGGCACCGGACTGATGTATGGGTATAACCGTGCAAAACTGGCCTGGTACGTCATTGACCCCCTTTTTTATGACAAGAACACAAGCCTTATTCCTCCCAATGTTTCCAACCAGGAGTTGTCGAACCAGTATGTACGGCAGATCTGGGAGACTGAAATTTTCCCAAACAAACAACCGCTGAACGGAGTCCCGGTTAACCTGGCGGTTTTGAACCTGGCCTATTATCCTGCCGACCGGGGCCCCTACAACTATGATCTGGCCCCCACCACTTTCTCCGGGGGGCTGAATGAAGACGGATCACTGAACCGGCCGGCATCCCGCTGGGGAGGGGTCATGCGGAAAATTGAAAGTACCGACTTTGATGCTACCAATATTCAATATATCGAATTCTGGATGATGGATCCTTTCGTATATGATTCGCTCAATTCGGGGCAGCTCTATTTTAACCTGGGCGATATTTCTGAAGATATTTTAAGGGATGGAAGGAAAAGTTACGAAAACGGGCTCCCAACCACCTCTCTTGTCCAGGAGGTCGATACCACCATCTGGGGACGGGTACCTCAGCTCCAGGCCCTGGTCGATGCCTTCGACAACGATCCTGCATCGCGCCCTTATCAGGATGTAGGTTATGATGGATTGAGCGATACCGATGAACTTTCGTTTTTTGACACCCTCTATGTGGAAAGGGTGAAAAACACCTTTGGCCCCGCCTCAGGCGCTTACGTCAATGCCTCAACCGACCCTTCGGCCGATGATTTTCACTATTTCAGGGGATCGGATTATGACAGCGATCCACAATTCAGCAGCATATTAAACCGGTATAAGAAATATAACGGGCCTGATGGGAACTCGCCCACCTCAACCCAGTCACCCGAAAATTATCCAACGCTGGCAACCTCCCTGCCCAACATAGAAGATATCAATAAAGACAATACCCTCAGCGAAGCCGAACGGTACTACCAATACGTGGTACAGCTGCGCCGCGACCAGATGGCCCCCGGGGTGAATTACATTACCAATGTTTATAAAGCCACCGATGTTCCGTTGGCCGATGGGACCCGGGGATCGGTGAATTGGTACCAGTTTAAAATTCCCATCCGCACACCCGATAAAGTGGTGGGCAACATCTCCGATTTTACCTCGATCCGGTTTATGCGCGTGTTTTTCAAAAACTTCCAGCGACCGGTAGTATGCCGTTTTGCAACCCTCGAACTTACCCGCGGGGAATGGCGGAAATATAATTACAGCCTGCTTGCACCGGGTGAATATATTCCCGATGATTACCAGAATTCCACACAGTTCGATATTGCAACGGTGAGCATCGAAGAGAACGGGAGCAAACAGCCCATCCCTTATGTGATGCCCCCGGGGATCCAACGGGAAACCAACTGGGGATCGACCAATATGCAACAGCTCAATGAACAATCGATGTCGTTCAAAACCTGCAATCTGGTGGATGGCGATGCACGGGCAGCCTATAAAACGGCTGAGTTCGATTTTCGCCAGTTTAAAAGGCTGAAGATGTTCGTTCATGCCGAACAATCGATCCGGAGCCAGAACCTGAAAACCGGCGATTTGACAATTTTTATGCGGGTTGGCTCCGACTTTACCGAAAACTTTTATGAATACGAAATCCCCCTCAGCTTCACACCCTGGGGTACCAGGGTTGACAATCCCGATGCAATCTGGCCCGAAAGCAACGCATTCGATATTGAACTCGAACGTTTGGTGCAGGTAAAATACAACCGGTTGGTGGCCTTGCGCGATCAGGGCATCGAGTTGACCTCGGGAACCCCTTATGTTGAATATGACGGGGTCAACAAAATTACGGTGGTCGGGTCTCCGACTATCAGCGACGTAAGGGCCATTATGATCGGGATCAGAAACCCCAAAAAAGGGGCACAGTCGCCCGATGACGACGGACAGGCAAAATGTGCCGAAATATGGGTTGATGAGTTGCGGCTTTCCGATTTCAACAAACAGGGCGGGTGGGCAGCAACCGCCCGGGTTGCCCTTGAACTGGCCGACCTTGGCAGGATCCAGGTTACCGGAAGTTATAACAGCTCCGGCTTCGGCACCCTGGAACAAAAACAGACCCAACGGCTGATGGAATCAATCACCACTTTTGGCTTCGATACCGATATCGACTTTGGGAAATTTTTTCCCGCCAAAACCGGCGTGCGGATCCCGATGCATTTCGACTATTCCATGCAGCAAAATACCCCCCGATACGACCCGCTAAACCCCGACCTTTATCTGAAAGATGTTCTCAATGCCTTCAATACCAAAGAACAGAAAGATTCCATCCGAAGGTTGACCCAGAGTTACATCCAACGGAAAAACTTTAACCTGATGAATGTCAGAAAAGACAGGACCGGCGATAAAAAACCCAAAATTTACGATATTGAGAACTTCAATGTCAGCTATGCCTATTCGGAAATTTATCAACGCGATGTGGATGTTGAATACGACCTGAAGAAAAAATACACGGGAGGACTGGGTTATACCTATTCCGTGCAGCCAAAACCCGTGCAACCTTTCCAGAAATCCAAAGGTTTGTCCAGGTCAAAAGCCTTTACACTGATTAAAGATTTCAATTTTTACTATCTCCCCAAGTCGTTTACTTTCCGCACCGATATGAACCGGGAGTTCCAGCAACGGAAATTCCGGAATAAAAGCCGGGCCATTGTTCCCATGGAGACTTTTTATCTGAAAAAATGGGATTGGGCACGGGTCTATGACCTGAAATATGATTTCTCCAAATCGTTGAAATTGACATTGATGGCCAATGCAAATGCCTTTATCAATGAACCCCCGGGGGTGATCGACCGGTCGAACCGCGACCAGGTATGGGACGAAATTTTCTCCTTTGGCACCATGAATAATTACAACCAGGCTTTCAGCGTTACCTGGGAGTTGCCCTTTAACAAACTCCCCATTCTTGACTTTATCTCCCTGAATGCCGGTTATCAGTCCAATTACCGATGGAACGCAACCCCCTTATCCATCCAGTCACAATATGGAAATACCATCGAAAACACCAACAACGAGGTATTGAATGGCGGTTTTAACCTGGTGAACCTGTACAATAAAATCCCATACCTGAAAAAAATCAACCAGGGATCAACCGGTCTCCGGACAAATCAACCGCAGAAACCCAAAATCCCCAAGGATAAAAGCCTGTCGAAACAGGATAGCCTTAAGATGGAGAAACCGCCAAACCATACAGGGCAAATCCTCCTGGAGGGGACCATCCGTTTCCTCATGGGAATTCGTAACGCCAAATTTAGTTATACCCAGGGAAATGGTACCCTGATGCCCGGTTTTACACCCGAACCACAGGTATTGGGAAATAACTGGAATGTAAATGCCCCGGGGCTGGGATTTGTTTTTGGCAGTCAGCGGGACATCCGCCCCGATGCGGTCGAAAATGGCTGGATGACCGTCGATACCATGCTCAACACAGCCTATGTAAAGAAATTTACCGAAAACCTGACCATCAGTGTCAGTCTTGAACCCATCCCGAGCCTCCGGATTGAAGTCAACGCGGCACGCCAGTATTCAAAAACCCATCAGGAATACTTCAAAGCCAATGCACAGGGGGTTTTCCAATCCTATTCCCCGATGGATATCGGAAGTTTCACCATGTCGTATATTATGATTGGTACCTCTTTCGATAAGGAAGATGAATTCGGGAAATCGGAAACCTTCGAGCGGATGAAAAATTACCGCCAGCAGATTGCCATGCGTTATGCCGCACAGAACCCCAACTCCAATGGAATGAATGATTCCACAGGCTATCCGGTGGGTTATGGGCCTACCAACCAGGAGGTTTTGACCATTGCCTTCCTCTCTGCATACAGCGGTACAGATCCCGGGAAAATCAAACTTACGGCTTTCCCTAAAATCCCGCTCCCCAACTGGAGGGTAACCTACGACGGACTTTCGAAATTAAAGATTTTCAAAACCTGGTTAAGGACCCTGACCCTTTCACACGCATACCTCTCTACTTACAGCATCGGATCTTTCAATTCGAGTATCCTGTACAGCGAAAGAAACGGGATGCCGGTGGTACTGGATAATGCAGGAAATTTCATCCCACAAAATCAGGTAACGGTTATTTCCATCTCCGAACAATTTAACCCACTGGTGAAAGTTGATTTGGGCTTCATCAATAGTTTCTTAGGGAACTTTGAATTGCGACGTTCCCGAAATATCTCCTTTGCCATTACCAACAACCAGCTTACAGAAATTACCAGCAACGAATTCATCGTCGGATTGGGTTATCGGTTGAAGGGTATCTCCTTGAATTTTTCCGGTCTGTTCGGAGGGGGGAAAAAGACCAAAACAGCCAGCGACCTGGTACTGAAACTCGATTTCTCGATCCGCAAAAACAAAACCGTCCTCCGGCGGGTTGATCAGGATATCAACCAGGTTTCGGTAGGACAACAGGTGATGTCGCTCAACTTCTCTGCCGATTATAACCTCAGCCAGCGGTTCAACGTCCGTTTTTATTTCGATAAGGTAATCAATACCCCCTATGTTTCAAACCAGTACCGTACTTCGAACACCCGCGGTGGAATCTCCCTGAGGTTTACGCTTTCGCAATAAATCAGGGTATTTGAACTGCTTTTTTAACCCGGCGCTTGCCATGAATGAAAAAAACCCTACATTTGAAAAAATCTTAAAAAAAGAATATTTATGAACGTTCCTGCAAATCTCAAGTACACCAAAGATCACGAATGGCTTAAAGTTGATGGTGATCTGGCATGGATAGGCATCACCGATTTTGCCCAGCATGAACTGGGTGATATTGTTTTTGTTGAAGTTGAAACCGTTGGGGAACAACTGAACAAACATGAATCTTTTGGCACCATTGAAGCCGTTAAAACGGTTTCGGACATGTTTATGCCCGTTTCGGGTGAAATTCTCGAATTCAATGAAACGCTTACGACCCATCCGGAAACGATCAACCAGGATCCGTATGACAACGGCTGGGTAATTAAAATCAGGATGGCCAATCCCGGCGAAACGGCAGAATTGTTAGATGCGGCCAGTTATCAGAATCTCATTCAGGGATAACCAACCCGGTTCATTATAAACCCATATTTTTTGCAGAACTTTTTAAAATATAACCTCTGGGGTTTTCTCTGGGGTATGTTTATTATTTTACTGACCCTCCTTCCCGGAAAAGTCTTTCCCAAACTTCCCGTTTTCTGGGATTTGTTCCATCCCGATAAACTGATCCACCTTTTTATTTTCGGGGTTTATGTTTTTTTGCAGATTCGTGGATTTGCCAAACAACAGCAGTTCCCATCCCTGCAACGTCATGCCGTGATGGTGGCCCTGCTCATTGGAATTTTATTAGGATTGGGGACCGAATTGATGCAGGAATGGATCATCCCGTATCGCCGGGGCGATGTTTTTGACCTGATCGCCGATGTGGTTGGCTGTCTGGCAGGATGGTTGGCCTGTCAAAAATGGGTTTGTCAAAGGAAAGAAAGAACCATGGTTAAAAGCACGCCTCGTTCATAAGGATGATGGAAAACGGGGAACAGATCGCGGCAACCGGGTTTACGGAAAAACCGGAATTACTCTTTTGACTGACTTTTAAAATGTTCAAATACGATTTTTCCTTTTGCCTTTCCGATTACTTCCTGAAGCTCTTCCAGGGAGGCAAGTTTGATGTTTTTAACCGATTTGAATTTCCAGAGTAATTTTTGGTTCAGCGCGTACCCAACCCCGTCGATTTGGGTGAGTTGAGGCGTCAATGCTGCTTTTTCCCGGCGGTTCCGGTGGTGTGTAATCCCAAACCGGTGCGCCTCATCGCGCATCTGCTGGATAATCTTCAGCGTTTCCGATTTTTTATCGAGGTACATGGGCAGGGGATCATTGGGATAGTATATCTCTTCCAGTTTCTTTGCGATACCGATGACGGTCATTTTCCCCTGAAGGCCAAGGGTGCCAAGGCTTTTCAGCGCCGCGCCTAACTGTCCTTTCCCTCCGTCAACGACAATAAGCTGCGGCAATGGTTTATTTTCATCCATCAACCTTTTATATCGCCGGAAAATAATCTCCTCCATGGAGGCAAAATCGTCGGGGCCATCCACGGTTTTAATATTGAAATGGCGGTATTCGCTTTTATCGGGACGGGTATTTTTAAAACAGACCATGGCCGCGACCGGACTTGTCCCCTGGATATTTGAATTGTCGAAACATTCAATATGTACGGGCAGTTCGTTCATGCGGAGATCTTTCATCATGGTCTCTAAAATGCGCCTGCTTTTATGTTCCGGGTCTACCCGTTCCTTCTGTTTTTCTTTCTCAAGCTGATAATATTTTACATTGCGCTGCGACAAATCCAGCAACTTTTTTTTATCTCCGATTTTAGGTACCGTAAAGGTTATTCCGGGCAGTGGATAATCGGGAAAAAAAGGGACAATAATTTCAGGGGAGACACTTTCGAACCGTTGCCTGATCTCGGTGATGGCAAAGGAAAGCAACTCTTCCGGCGTTTCGTCCAGTTTTTTCTGCAATTCGATGGTATGTACCTGAATGATGGCCCCGTTCATGACTTTCATGAAATTTACATAAGCCGTTACAACCCCGGCAGAAATGGAAAAAACATCCACATCGTGGATGGTGGGGTTGACTACTGTCGATTTACTCTGGTATTTATCAAGCAACGCCAGTTTTTCCTTGACAATATGGGCTTTTTCGAATGCTTCGCTATGGGCATAATCCATCATCAGTTCCCGTAATTGTCGTGCCACCATGGTGATGTTTCCCCGGAGGATTTCGCGGATAGCGGTAATGGAGGCATCATAATCTGAAGATGTTTGCAGTCCGGTACAGGGCGCTTTGCAATTTCCGATGTGGTATTCGAGACACACCCGGTATTTTCCGGCAAGGATGTTTTTCCCGTTCAGGTTCAGCGAACAATTCCGCAAGGGATAAAGCTGACGGCACAATTCAAGCAGGGTGTTCATCAACCGGACGTTGGCATAAGGCCCGAAATAGACCGACCCGTCGCGGACCACCTGCCGGGTTGAAAAAACCCGTGGGAATGGTTCATTTTTTATACAGATCCAGGGAAATGTTTTATCGTCTTTCAGCGCCACATTGTAGTGGGGCAGGTACTTTTTAATGAGGTTGTTTTCCAGCAACAGGGCATCCTGTTCGGTTTCGACGACAATGTATTTGATATCGGCTATTTTCCTTACCAGCATTTGAACTTTGCCGCTGATGGAGTTGATTTTTGCGAAGTAGGAGCTCACCCTTTTTTTCAGGTCCCTGGCCTTGCCCACATAGATAATCCGCTCCTTATCGTCGAAATACTGGTAAACGCCCGGCTTGTGGGGCAAACCGCGAACAATGGGCTCAAGCCGGGAGAAATACCTGTTCAGAGCATGTGTCACAACCGGAAACCGTTTTATATGATCACCATCCCCGGTCCTTTCCCTCCTCGACCCGGGCCGCCGGAAATTTCATCCCTGCAAAGATATTAGTTTTGAAAACAACCGGTACCTCATCCCCTTGTCCCAGGGTACCTCATCCCCATAACCCCCTTCTCCCACGGGAGAAGGGGGAAACCTCGTCCCCCAGAATAAATCGTATTGTGCAACAATAAACCCCGTAGGGGTGATATTAATCCTTACCCAATTTGTGAAAATGCCCCCGCCATATGTTATCTATTTCACCCCTGCGGGGTTAGTTGATATCAATCTCCTTCACTTCTACAATCATGTCATCCTTTCAGGATTGATATTAATCCTACAATCATGTTATCCTTCGGGATTGCTCCAATCCAAGCAATTCTTTTTCTCATTGTCATCAAATAGAGAAAATGTCATTAGACAATTCACATTTGAATATGGTCCCCTTTTTTTCTTTTTTTGATTAAACCCTGTAATGAAGCATAAGGGAATACACCAAAGTTGATTTTTTTTTGATCTTCCTGTAATTGTCCTCCTTGTTCCAGCGCATCAAAATAAGATTTAACCGGTCCAACCTGTCCAACCCGTTAAAATATTTATGAACTTTTTTTCTTCATCTATTCAGATTATATTAATTTTCATACGTGTCCGAACAATTTGAATTTTAGACTAACTTGATTTTCATGTTATTTG
>DYSO01000261.1 GCA_020718225.1 Draconibacterium orientale
CATTATCTTTGCCTATGTTGTTTTTGATCTGGTCTTTCTCCAGTTCGGCAGGTTCTTGAGAATTATTGAGATCAAGGAATTACCCGAACTGATGGCCGTCCTGCCTTTATGGGCGCTTGGCGTCATTGTTGTGGGGGCGGGAGTGGCCGTTGTTATTTTTATCCGCTCCCTGCGATTCAAACTGGATCGGCCCGCCATAATCGGGGCCTTGCTGCTCCTGGCCCTGATCCTGAGTGTGGAAATAAAACCGGATTCTTTTCTCTATGCCTTTGACAAAACGCAACGGGAGGTGACAGTCTGGTCTGATATCCAGAGCGCCGAGGATAATGGCCGGGTCTGGATGATGCTCTACCACGAGGCGAAGCGCAGGTCGAATGCCTTGAAAATGGTGGACTTTCAGGCAAATCCGGTTTTTTTGAAGAAAATGGATGAGGTGGCGTCCCTGGTCAAGGCCCAGGAAAAGAAAAGAAATGTCCATCTGCTCGTGCTGGAAAGTTTTCTTGATCCGACCCTGTTTGGTGCGCTCTCTTTCTCTCAACATCCTGTCCATCCTGACTTTGACAAGATTTTCAAAAACCGGGGCTCATATTCCATATCCCCGGTATTTGCCGGGGGGACGGCCCAGGCAGAATTTGAGGTGTTGTCCGGGGCGCCGGCCCTGGAGAAATTTTCAGGGATAGAATTTAATGTCTTTACCGGCGCCGAGACTCATTGTCTGCCCTCCTTGCTGAACAAGGCCGGTTACCACACCATCGCTACCAACGCCTATAAACCGGACTTTTTTAATTACATTAATGCCTACCAGGGGGCCGGTTTTCAGCACAGTTATTACCCCAGGGAATACGCCAAAGGCCGTGAGACCTATTTTTCCACTGGGGATGTCAGCGGTGAGAAATATATGTTTGATGGCGATTTGTTGCGGCAAAATCTTGCCTATATCAGCCAATGGAAGAAAAACAATCCAGACGCGCCTATTTTTAATTATATCATGAGTATTTACGGTCATTATCCCTATCTTGTGAATACCGAAAAACGACCGCTCATCATTGAGGTCAAAGGGGTTGCCAAAAATGAGTTTCTGGATCATACCGTCAACCAGTATTATTACCGAACCGAGGCCCTGGCTGAATTTGTCAATGGAATCAAACTCGTTGACCCCGAAAGCCTGGTGATCCTCATCAGCGATCATCTACCCGGTCTCTTCGATGCCAACACCTTTGAGAAATTGAAGTATGCCGACGGGGCGGAAGATCGTCTGCATCTGAATCGGGTTTTTTTTCTGGAAAACGGCCAGGCCGTTCAGTATGATACCATTCATCATTATGATATCCCCGACATCATCATGAACTATCTCACAGACGGAAGCTACTGCGACACCCAGGTCTGTCAATTCAAAAGCCCGAAAAAACAGGTGACAGGAGTTGGCCATGATGATGCGTATATGGCCATTATGGCCAATGCCATGAAATAAAAAA
>DYSO01000019.1 GCA_020718225.1 Draconibacterium orientale
GAGGGAGCCTCTTATTCGTAATATACGGTCGGTTGTTTACCGTGAAAATCTATGCCCATGAAAAAAATCCTGTTTATCTTCAGTCTGGTCTTTATATTTCTTTCCTGCGGCAACCAAGCAACGGATAAAAAAGCCCGGTTGGAACAATTAAAAAAGGAGCGTGAAAAATTGACTTCTGAAATTCTGAAACTTGAAAAAGAACTATTCCCATCTGGGCAGGGAGTTATAACTACGGTCAATGTTTCAGCATTAAAAAAACGCTCATTTGAACATTATATCGAAGTTCAGGGCCGAATTGATGGCAACGAAAACATCGGGGTCAGTCCCCGTAACCAGGGAGGGGTGGTTACAAAAATACGCGTCAGGGAAGGCGATAATGTTACCAAAGGACAGGTTTTAGCCGAACTTGACGCAGAAGTTTTAAAACAGCAATTAAAAGACCTGGAAAGCAAACTTGCTTTTGCTACCGACATTTACAATCGTCAGAAAGCCCTTTGGGATCAGAAAATTGGTTCCGAAGTTCAGTATCTTCAGGCTAAAAACAACATGGAGTCGGCTCAAAACGGGATCAACACGCTGAAAGACCAGATTAACATGTCGGTCATTACGGCGCCCATTGACGGTACGATAGAAGATATTCCCATCAAGGTCGGACAAATGGCCAGTTCTGCCTCTCCGATTCCTGCATTCAGGATTGTCAATTTTTCAAAAGCCAAAGCGCTGGCTGATGTCGGAGAAGCTTATTCTTCAAAAATCCAGACCGGTGATGCCGTCAAGATTTTCCTTCCGGATTTAAACCAGGAGCTGGAGGAAAAAGTGACATTTGCCAGTAAGTATATCAATCCGACCAACCGCACATTCCTCGTGGAGGTTGAAATCCCGGTTAAAAACATCATTTTCAGGGCCAATATGATCGCGGTTCTCCGGATAAAAGATTATGCCAATCCTTCAACGATTGCCATTCCACAAAACTTTATCCAGACTTCCCGCGATGAGGGCCAATTTGTTTTCATTGCCACCAGGGAAAACGGCCGGGAAGTTGCCCGTAAACGTACGGTCATTCCCTTTATCACCTTTAACGGGTTAACAGAAATCATTGAAGGGCTGAATGAGGGCGATACCATAATAACCGCAGGTTACAAAGATCTGTACGATGGCCAGCCCATTGACTTCTAACGGAGGTATCCTATGCAAAAAAAAGAATATAAACTCAAAGAGTTTTTTGCGACAAGTTGGTCGATCGATAATAAAACAAGTATTTATGTATTGACGATTATCATAACCGCCCTCGGTTTATTATCCTATTTCAGCATTCCCAAAGAACAGTTCCCTGAAATTGTCATACCCACCATCCTTGTCAATACCATATATCCGGGAACATCGCCGGAGGATATGGAAAACCTGGTAACCCGTCCAATTGAAAAGGAATGCAAATCATTATCCGATGTAAAGAAGATCACCAGTAACTCCATTCAGGATTTTTCAATCATCGTTGTAGAATTTAATCCGGGGATCGAAGTTTCCGAAGCCAAACAAAGGGTGCGGGACGCGGTTGACAAGGCCCGGTCGAACCTTCCCAACAATCTGCCAAAAGAGCCGGATATCAATGAAGTGGATCTGTCTGAAATCCCTATTATGAATATCAACCTGGCCGGCGATTACGATCTTCAGCGGTTAAAACAGTTCGCCGAAGAGGCACAGGATAAAATTGAAATCCTCAAAGAGATTACACGGGTCGATATTGTCGGGGCGCTGGAGCGTGAAATCCAGGTTGATGTTGATATGTATAAAATGCAGGCAGCCAGTGTGTCATTCCGCGATATAGAATCGGCTATTGCTGCTGAAAATGTAACTATTTCGGCAGGTACCATCACCTCTTTCGGGACGAAATATACAATCCGGCTGGCCGGCCAGTTCAAATCGCCTGACCAGATCAAGACCATTATTGTGAAATCGGCCAGTGGCGCAACCGTATATATAAAAGACATAGCCGAAATCAGGGACTCATTCAAGGAACAGGAAAGTTTTGCCAGGCTCAACGGGAAAAATGTCATCACCCTGAATGTCATCAAAAAAAGTGGGGAAAACCTGATCAATGCTTCCGAGGAGATCGTTGACATCATGGATAACCTGAAAAAAACGGCCTATCCTCCCGATCTGTCTGTGATTATAACCGGCGATCAGTCAAGGTTTACCAAAAGCACACTGGAAGAATTGAACAATACCATCATTATCGGGTTCATTATGGTGGTGCTGATTTTGATGTTTTTTATGGGTTTCAACAATGCTTTCTTTGTTGCGTTGTCTGTTCCCCTCTCAATTTTCGTAGCTTATCTGATCATGCCGGGAATCGGGTTTACCATGAATATGATTGTGATGTTCGGGTTTATTTTTGCCCTTGGGATCATTGTCGATGATGCCATAGTTGTAATTGAAAACACACACCGGATACACCGCGACCAGCCCGATATTGTGAAGGCGGCCAAAAATGCCGCCGGTGAGGTATTTCTTCCCATCCTATCTGGTACCCTGACCACCCTGGCGCCATTTTTCCCACTTGCTTTCTGGCCTGGAATTGTGGGGTCATTCATGCATTATCTTCCTGTTACACTGATTCTTACTTTGTTTGCATCCCTTTTTGTTGCCTATATCATCAATCCGGTATTTGCTGTGAGTTTCATGAAACATGAATACGACCAGCCGGAACACAAAACCGATATAAAAAGGTTGCTGATCACCAGCGCCGTATTGTTTCTGATGGCTTTGGTAAGTTATATCGCCGGAGGATTTGCATTGGGGAATATATTCATCTTCGCCCTGGCGCTCAATGGCATATACCGCCTTTTTCTTAAAAATGCCATCCAGGTTTTTCAGACCCGGGTTTGGCCGGCAGCCATGCATTTGTACGAAAGAACACTGGTATTCTTCCTGAAATCACGAAACCCCTGGTACCTGTTCTATTCCGTAATTGCGCTGTTTTTTCTGGCAATCTTCATCACAGGGATAACCCGCCCCAAAGTCTTTTTCTTTCCCAACAATATGCCATCTAACATTTCGGTATATATTAAAATGCCTGAAGGTACCGATCAGAAAGTGACTGATTCCGTTACCATTCTCGTAGAAAATAAGATTTTAAAGGTATTGGGCAGAAACAATCCATTGGTTGAGTCAGTGATCTCCAATGTCGGGTTAGGTGCCGGAGATGGAATGTTCGACCGATCTGCCGCATCCAACCGTGGAAAAGTTACCGTGAATTTTATTGAGAGCAAATTCCGGCATGGAATTTCGACCCAGGATTATATGGACCAGGTCCGTGACAACCTTAAAAACATTCCCGGGGCAACCATCAGTGTCGAAAAAAACAAGATGGGCCCCCCTACCGGTAAACCCATCAATATCGAAATAACGGGAGAAGACCTTGATCAGCTCATCATTGCTTCCGTAGCATTCAAATCTTATCTCGACTCCCTGAGTATTCCCGGTATAGAACAAATCAAATCGGATTTCGAAAACAACAAACCCGAAATCATCATCCATATCGACAGGGTCAGGGCCAACCGGGAGGGTTTATCGTTAGGGCAAATCGGGACAGAATTGCGGACTGCCATCTACGGAAAAGAGGTTTCAAAATATAAAGAAGAGGAGGATGAATACCCGATCCAGCTCCGGTATTCCGAACAGGAGCGGACCAACATCAACCAGATCATCAACGCGAAAATCACTTACCGCGACATGAATTCCGGACTTCTCAGGCAAATTCCCATATCGTCGGTTGCAACCATTCTCTACAAAGATACTTATGGAGGTATTAAACGGAAAGACCTCAAACGCGTTATTACTTTGTCATCAGAAGTACTCTCCGGTTATACTGCCAATGAAGTTGTCGCTCAAATCAACAAATCCGTTCAGTCATTCAACATGCCCAAAGGCATCGAAATCAATCTTACGGGCGAACGGGAAGACCAGGCAGAAACCATGGCTTTCCTGATGAAAGCAATGATGATTGCCATCGGGCTGATCTTTTTTATCCTTATCACCCAATTCGGGTCACTGAGTAAATCATTGATCATTTTAAGCGAGGTAATCTTCAGCGTTATTGGCGTATTACTTGGCATTGCTATATTTCATATGTCCATCAGCGTTATTATGACCGGACTCGGGATTGTCGCCTTGGGTGGTATTGTTGTGCGTAACGGAATCCTTATAGTGGAATTTACGGATGAGCTGAAATCGCGGGGTATGAAAACCAGGGAAGCCATCATCAATGCAGGAAAAACCAGGATAACCCCGGTTGTACTCACGGCTACTGCAACGATGTTAGGGCTTGTACCCTTGGCAGTCGGGATGAATATTAATTTTGTCACCCTCTTTACCGAACTGAACCCGCACATCTATTTCGGGGGAGACAACGTTTTGTTCTGGGGGCCACTTTCGTGGACAATCATTTTTGGTTTAAGTTTTGCTACCTTCCTGACCCTTGTCTTTGTCCCGGCCTTGCTGCTCATTGATGCACGAATGAAGATAAAATGGCGGCGGCGGAAATCCAACCAGCGGAAATAGTCAATGTTTAAAATTTCTCTAAAAGTTTACTGAGCCTGATCTTTTGACTGAGTACGGCATAAATCGACTGCATATATTCGTTGTTTGAGGAGAGAAATTGTTGATACCGTTGATTAAGGTCGGTACTTCCTGCCATTCCCTGCTGATATTTGGTCATGGTTTTTTCATAAATTTTCAGGGCAGTTTCAAAACCTTTAACCTTATTCTGGTAAATGGCATATGCATTACTGAACTCAGTTTTAGCTGTGGCGACCTGAAGTTCCAGACCAACCCTCATCTTTTCGTCGGTCACTTTTGTTTTCTCAACATTGAGCCGGGCCTGATCCACTGAATATTTACGGCTTCCGCTGCTCCATATCGGTATTTGCAATGAGATGCCAAAATTCACCGTCGGATACCAAACTTCACTGGAGCTGAAAAAAGTCCATGAATTTCTTTGTGCGTTGGTCGATGCAGATAAATATCCGCTCAGGGTTGGCTGATATGCGGTTTTAGAAAGCTTATACTGCATCAGGGTCAGATAATCGCTTTTCTTCAACAAGGTATAATCGATGTTTGAATGATAATCAAATGGTTGGTTCACCAGAGCATCCCTGTTTACCTGAGCTAAAAAAAACGCAAGGTTATCGGTCTGAACCAACTCTTCATTGTCTTTGAGCCCGATCAGAAATTTTAAGCTGGCATAGATCAGGTCGCGTTGGTTTTTTGTATAGGTAATGGTGGCTTCCAGGTTCGACCGGTTCAAATCGGCCTGATCAACTTCAATATCTTCGAGCAGACCCACCTGCCAGCTTTTACGTGCCTCTTCAACCAATTTTTTGACCACAACATAGGTGGAGTCCAAGATTTTAATACCCTCCTCAACCACCAACAGCCGGATATATACATCGGCAACCTGGTCGCGGATATCAACTTTATCGCGGAGATTTTTCTGGCGGGAAGTTTCCAGATAGGCCCTTGCTGTTTGTAATCCGACCAGGTACTGGCCACTATAAATTAATTGGGTAAGGGTCCCTTTGAGGGTCATGTTATAGGTTGTGCCAAACTGAAGAGCCTGAAAAGTGCCGGGTTTTCCGAAAAATTCGCCCGGGATCAGGGTTGTTGGCTGTACAATATAATCCATATAATCGATCGCCCCATTCACTTGCGGTAAACCGATGGATGTGTTTTGTAACACCATTTTACGGGCAATTTCCACATCGGTGGTTGAATTTTTCAGGTCATAGTTGTTTTCATATGCATATTCCTGTGCCTGTTGCAATGAAAAAGCCTTTACGGATTTTGCCGTATTCGGATCCAAAGTCTGCGACCAGCCAAAAGGTAAGCAAAAAAACCAGAAAAAAAAGACAGCAGAAAAAACCCCGGATTTCATAATTCAGCTAAATTTCTTGAAATTGACTTTTCGCTTTTGTTTTTCATAATACTCAATCCCGACAGGATTGGCAATTCCACGGATAAAATTATCGAACATGACTTCGAAGAAGGTCTGGAAGGAAAATTTATCAGCCGGAAAAAACTCCGGATTGTGCAGGTCGATCAAACGCCGGATGTACAATCTTGCAACGAGTTCAATACTCAGATCGTCACGGTACATCCCCTGGCTTATTCCTTTTTGAAGATTGATCTGTATCTTTTGATAGATAAATTCAATTCGTTCATCGACATGTTTGTGATAAACATCCGGGTAATACTTTTTCAGGTCAAATGTCATGGAGGGGCTGATGTCCTGAAACCGTTTTCCGATATCCTTGCTGACAATCAAAAAAATATCGATGGCATTGACCCCCTCGAAATTATTTTGGTCGAAAATGATTTCAAAATTCTGGCGTTCCAGTTCCAGCAATTTTTCAACCAAATGATTTTTACTGGTTACCAATTGATATAACTTTTTCTTCGATATACCTATATCCTTGCATATATCGTCCATGGAGACACTTCGGACACCATAAGTAAAAAAAAGCCGTCTGACCCGTTCAAGAATATCGATCAATGGTGGTTCCATCTGAATAATTATTGACTTTTATTTAAAGATCTGTCCTTCCGGAACAAATATTAAGCGTTGGCATGAATGGTGCAAAGATAGTAAAAGGGATGAAGCAGAAACAAAACAGAGTAAAAAAGTTTCTGTTTGTGTATTATGCAACCAATTGAAAATCAAATAAAAATTAAAAAAAGACAGCAGGTTAGTCAATTATCATTTTACGTTTCAGTACCTGTTCTCCTCCGATCAGGGAAAAATAATAGATACCCGGAGGCACCTTGATTTGTGAGATATCAAAATACTCAATGTATTTTCCGGGAGTGACCATTTTATCACGGATCAGTGTGGCAATTTCCTGACCAAGGATATTAAATACTTTCAGTGTGACTTTGGTTGCAGTATGGACTTTAAACGAAAACCAGGTATAATCCTTTCCGGGATTGGGATAATTCTGGTCCAGGGACAAAGGCAGTACCGGTTCGGGATCGGGTCCGGTACCAACATAAATACTGTCGACGCAGGCCGTCCAGATACTGAGCTGTCCGTTATGAAGTCGTGTCCAGATGGGCCTTACAATGTTATTGTGTGCCGAGATACAGTTATAATCACCAAAGAATATTCCGGCAGTCGGGGTAAAAGGGGTATTGGAGATTTTGAAATTCTCAAAAGTTTCCCCACCATCCCGGGAAACAGCCATGAAGACATCGGTCCGGTTATCGGAATAATTCCTCCGGTCATAGAAAACAAAATAGATAAAACCGGTTACCTGGTCAACAGTCATCCAGGTAAAAAACTGCTGTTTCCCGGGAGGGTCATCGTTTACCCTTTTCGGTTCACACCAGGTTAAGCCGCCATCGGTTGATTTCACGAACCATACATCGGTGTCGGAGGTGCCGTTTCGCTGGTCGGACCAGTTGATGTATATATTTCCCTGATACGGACTGACGCTCAGGTCACAACAGGTTATGGGCAAGCCATTGGCCCTTGAAATACCCGGAATCATAAAATCCCATCCTCCGGGGATACCGGTCACAAAAATATTTGTATCATTCCAGGTTACGCCTTCATCCAGCGAACGATTAAAGACCAATCCCAAGGGACCTGCCCATGAAACAAAGATCTCCCCGTCGGGCCCGACAGCCGGGACAGCCCCTTCCACCGTATTGTCCTGATCGATACAATCGCCGGCTATCCTGTTGATCCGTTTGGCAGGACTCCAGCTAAGTCCGCTATTTTCCGATCGCGAAAACAAGATAACGGAACTGTCCAAGGGATTGGAACTTCCATAATTATCAAACTGTGTCCATGTAACATAAATGTGGTTGTTGGCGGGATTCACAATTCCCCACTCTTTATCCTGGGCCTTCGCCCCGTTCAACCCCATAAAGGTTCCATTGGACCATGTTTGACCTCCATTGGTTGACTTCTGACAAACGATCCGGTCAATCCAGTTGCCGGAAGAAGGATTGGAAAGATGGAAAAAATAAAAATTGCCGGTTGTATCAACAATAACAACAGGATCGCCCCATACTCCATAAGTAGATGATAGTTCGCCTTCTGACCAGGAGATACCGGCATCTGCTGAGTAATAATAATTGAATATATTCGCGCCGGCAACCATCTGATTTGGGTTTTTTGGATTGATCATGATGGTAGGCTCGTTGGGGCTGTTGGAAGTCCCTACCAGGATATTCGGATACTGTGCCAGAACAACCATCCCTGAAATTAACCAGGCCAGGCTCAGTAATATAATGCGCTTCATGAATGGATAATTTTTTCCAAAGGTAGGAAGAAAAAGCACAAAGCGAACTTTGATTAATGCTTTATTCAGTGTTTATAACAGGTTAAGATTGTCTTTTTAACCGCAGGTTAAGTGGGCTAAATCTTATTTTGATGTGCTGGAATAAGAAGGACAATAGGAGGAAAAACGAAAAAACCAATTTTGGTGCAATCCTTTTTGCTGTTAAAACCGATTAAGCTAATCAGTATCAACCTATGCTTAATATACCCGTCGAAACCGGGTTTACAAAAATAGTCATTTCAAATTCACCGGTATTACTGCACCTAAACGAAAATTGCTTCGCATTTTCATTAAAATTCAGTATAACAGGGTTTAATCGACAAAAGGTTAAAAAAGGCGCCTATGCCCAAAGGTGAATTGGCAATGGACATTTTTCTCAATCAGACGAGCAATGAAAAAATGAAGTACATAATTTATATCAATCCTGAAGGGATGTCAAGATTGTAGTAGTGAAGGGATTGATATCAACCAACCCCGCAGGGGTGAAATAAAAAACTTATGGCTGGGGCATTTTCACAAACCCGGTAAGGATTAATATCACCCCTACGGGGTTTATCGTTGCACAATACGATTTATTCTATGACTATGACAGCCCTACGGGCTTAATGTTGCAATGACATTTTCCCTTATGCCCCTCAACCCCTCTTGGAGCCGTCTTAATCCGTATGGTTTTCATTCAATTTTTATATTTGTCGTGATAGACAAATTCTCCAGCGCATCAAAATAAGATTTCGCCGTTAAGTGTGGTTTGTCCGGAACTCTATAATTTATGTAATTTTGAAGACCTCTGTCAACAAGTTAAAATCAAACACCATGCGGATTCTGATCTTTATTACATTATTTATAAGTGTTTGGTCAACATTTGGCCAAACAACGGAGTGGTCCACCTTTTATGAGAAATCAGGAAAAAAAGAGACCCCGCGCTACCAGGAAACCATCGACTTTTGCCGCCAGATGGATAGCCATTCGCCCATGATCACGATGGCCGTTTTTGGGAAAAGCCCACAGGGCCGCGATCTCCCTTTAATGATTATTGATAAACAAGGGTTAACGGATCCAAAATCCATCCGGAACGCCGGAAAAGCAATTGTCCTGATTGAGGCCTGTATCCATCCGGGGGAATCTGAAGGAAAAGATGCAGGACTGATGCTGATCCGCGATCTGGTATTTGACACATTGGCTTCGGATATGCAGGGTTCTCCCTACGGCAAACACCCCTCGCCCGAACTACTCGATCATGTTTCCATCATTTTTATCCCGATATTCAACGTAGATGGCCACGAACGGTTTGGGCCTTTCAACCGCATCAACCAGAACGGGCCAAAAGAAATGGGTTGGAGGACCAACGCAAACAACCTGAACCTTAACCGGGATTTTCTCAAAGCCGATACCCCGGAAATGCAGGCATGGCTTAAGATGTTCAACCACTGGATGCCCGATTTTTTTATAGACACCCACACAACCAATGGCGCCGATTATCAATACCAGTTAACCTATTCGATGGATATTTTAGGCAGTATGGACCCGGGATTGACCCAATGGAGCGAGGATGTTTTTCTTAAAGATATGATATCAGGTTTGGAGGCAGCAGGAGTCCCGGTTTTCCCATATGTTGAATTCCGCAACTGGCATAACCCAAAAAGCGGGTTGAAAAGTTCAGTTTCGCCACCCATGCTTTCCCAGGCTTATACCTCACTCCGCAACAGACCCGGCCTGCTTGTCGAAACCCATATGCTGAAACCTTACAATCAGCGGGTGGAAGCCACTTACGAATGTCTGAAAATCTCCCTCGGTATTATAGCAAAAGAGCGTAATAACCTCCAGGCATTGATTCAAAAAGCCGATGCCTTTGTTTCCGGCGCTAATTTCCGGAAGCAAGATTTTCCACTCCTATTTCAAACCTTGACCAACGACAGCGTGATGGTCAATTTTCTGGGAATCGGATACGAGGAGGTTAAAAGTAATATTACCGGTGAAACCTGGTTTAAATATGGAGATCAGAAAACGACATTCCTGCTTCCCTATTTTAGTAAAACCAAACCTGTAAAAGTTGTAAAATTGCCGGAAGCTTACATCATTCCGGCCGAATGGGAGAACGTAATCCATCTGTTGGAAATTCACGGAATTCAGTTATACCGATTGGACAAGGAGACTACCGTTCCCGTTTCAAGTTATCGGATGAAAGAACCAAAATGGCAGATGCAGCCGTTTGAAGGCCGGCATGTCATGACCAACATTGCTTATGAAGAATTCAACCGGGAATGCGCGTTCCCTGCCGGATCGGCTGTAGTATCCATGAATCAGGCAAGCGCCCGGATCATCGCCCATATCCTCGAACCTGACGGGGACGGGTCGTACCTCTATTGGGGATTTTTTGATGCTATTTTCGAACAAAAAGAGTACGCCGAACGCTATGTCATGGAACCCCTGGCACAAAAAATGACAGCTGAAAATCCATCTTTAAAAGCAGAATTTTTACAGAAAAAAGAGCAGTACCCCGCTTTTGCAAAAAACCCAAATGCGATGCTGAACTGGTTCTTTACAAAAACCCCTTATTGGGATAAAAATAAAGACCTTTATCCCGTATCAAAAATTTATGATCCGGGTTCAGTGAAAATTCTGATTAAAAAAGAACCTGTTTCCCGGTAACATGAATCTTTGGGACATCATCGAGGAACACCCCGATACAGGCAGCTTCGGGTAATCCATGCTGATGAAGATCGTCAAGCAACATTTTTCCTTCTGCGGCTGGGAGGGCAACCAACAATCCTCCAGACGTCTGGGCATCCGCAAGAATGATTTTAATCCCATCGGATAAGTGAGGTTCCCATTCCATCATATTTTCCACAAATTTCATGTTGTTCCGGGTCCCTCCCGGGAAAACATTGGCAGCTATATAATCCCATACACCAGGCAAAATTGGAACATTTTCCGCGTATAATTCAACGCCCAGCGAGCTTCCCTTCACCATTTCTGCCAGGTGTCCGAGGAGCCCATAACCGGTGACATCCGTGCAGGAGTGAACCGGATATTTTTTCATAATGTCGGCAGCCATTTTGTTCAACTGGCTCATCAACTGAGTAACGATCTCAATATCATTATCATTTGCCATTCCACGTTTGATGGCGGTGGTAATGATGCCTGTCCCCAGAGGTTTGGTCAGGATCAACACATCACCGGGTTTTGCTGTATTATTGCGATATATCCGGTCGGGGCTCACACTACCCGTTACGACCAATCCGAATTTTGGTTCACCATCGTCGATGGTGTGACCGCCAATGATCTGGATTCCTGCTTCTGATACTTTATCGTTGGCTCCCTTCAAGATCTGGTGAAGTGTTTCGAGGGGCAACCTGTTCTCGGGAAACCCGACAATACTCAAGGCGAACAAAGGGGTTCCTCCCATGGCATATACATCGCTGAGTGCATTGGCTGCCGCGATAGCCCCAAATGCATATGGATCGTTTACAACCGGAGGAATGAAATCGACCGTTTGAACCAATGCCGTTGTATCATTAATCAGGTATATTGCGCCATCATCCGAGGTTTCGTGTCCGACTAAAATGGCCGGATTGTTTTTTAATGGCAGGTTTTTTAAAATTTTTTCCAGCAATTGGGGTCTGATTTTACATGCACAGCCCAGGGAATGGGTATATTCTGTGAGCCGGATTAAGGGGTTGGGTTCAGAGTCTAAGGCCGGGGAAACAGGGTCCAAGGTTCCAGGTTCAAGGTTCAAGGGTCCGGGGTCCATGGTTAAGAGCGCAGGTCCCGGTGATTGAGTAGCGTGATAGGGCGGTTGGTTATTTTCAACCGTTATCCTCCGGTAAGCTTCTGCAATAATCGGGATGGCGTTTCTGATTTCTTCTTCTGTTGTCATTCTACCTAAAGAAAAACGGATGGTCCCGATGGCATATTGGGAAGGCACATGCATAGCCTGAAGCACACCAGAAATATCGGGTTGATCGGAATGGCAGGCTGCACCGGCTGAAGCGGCGATCCCTTTCATTTCATTGAGCAGGATGGCGGCTTCCACCCGCGGGAAACCGATACTCAGTGTGTTTGGAAGCCGGAGTTTTGGATGGCCATTCAGCCGGATTTCGGGGATGGCTTGTTGAATCCCGAAAAATAAAATATCGCGGAGATGCTGGATGCTGGCTGTTTGTCGTTGATTTGTCGGAGTGAATGTACAAAGCCCTGCCGCTGATCCCAACCCCACGATTTCGGGAACATTTTCGGTTCCTGCGCGTCGGTTAGCTTCATGATCAGCGCCATGGATGAGTTTTTCAAGTTTAACCCCACGGCGGATGTAAAGGGCCCCTGTTCCTTTGGGGGCATACAATTTATGACCGGCAACCGAAAGCAGGTCCACATTCAATGACTCGACATCTACCGGAATTTTACCCACAGATTGGGCAGCATCGGTATGAAAAAGGATTCCGTGATTTCGGGCAATTTTTCCAATACTTTCAAGAGGTTGGATGGATCCTGTTTCGTTATTGGCGTGCATCACTGAGATGAGAATGGTTTGGGGAGTTATCGCGTGTTCAACATCTTCGGGATCGACCCTTCCAAATTCATCCACGGAAAGAAAAGTTGTATAAAATCCCAATGTCGCGAGATAATGGCACACTTCTGTCACAGCCGGATGTTCAATTCCGGTGGTGATGATGTGGTTTCCTTTATCCCTGTTGGCTAAAACAGCTCCTTTTATAGCATAATTGTTCGATTCGGTACCGCCGCTTGTAAAAACAATTTCATCCGGACGGGCATTCAGCAATACTGCCACTTGTTTCCTGGCTTTTTCGACGGCTATCCTGGATGTTGCCCCAAAGATGTGAGCGCTCGAAGGGTTTCCGAAATGAGATTCCAGATAGGGCTGGATGGCATCGATAACCATCGGATCAATGGGTGTCGTGGCATTATAATCAAGATAGATCGGTTGCATTTTACAGATATTTAGAAGCAAATTGTATCATTTCGGTTGCTTTGTCCTGATAATCGACCGATAAAAGCCTGATGGTATGGCTGGATTTGTTTTGTCTACGTTGAATGGCAAACTGATAGGCTTTGTCGTAATAGGAAAGTACAATATCGGTTACGATTTCAAATCTTCCATTTTCCAGGGCGGCCAGGGCATCATTAACACGGGTACCTCCCAGGCGATCGCGAATCTGCAAAATGGCGCCGGATAGTGTCCTCTTATCAAAATCCGCATATTCTTTTACTAACCTGGCGATTCGTTCTGTTTTACCGACATCCAGATAGAAAAATGTGCCCTTGCTGATTTTTTCAACTACCGGATCGGGAAGAGTGATCTTTCCGATCATCCGGCTTTCATCTTCAATCCAAACCGGTTTATTACGATCAAGCCTATTCCATTCTGCAAATAAATCGTTTTCAAATTGTTCGTTGGTTGGTTGGGATTTCTGCCCAAAAGCGCCAAAAACCGACCCTTTATGACACGCCAGGCGTTCAAGGTCAATAACCTGCTCCCATTTTAGTGCCAGAGAATGCAACAGTTCTGTTTTCCCGCTTCCGGTCGCCCCTCCAACCACAAGAATCTGTGCCGGTTTTGCAAGCTCTTCCCGGACAAACCTTCGCCAGGCCTTATAGCCACCTGTCAGAATTTCGACATCAAACCCGGCTTTATTAAATAACTCAGCCATACTGGCGCTTCGCATCCCTCCCCTCCAACAATGCAGGAGTATTTGTTTGTCACCGGTAATGGATTTCAGGTTTTTCTGAAATAAAGAGATCTTGGGCAGGGCTATCTCCAACCCTTTAAGAATGGCAGAACCTGCTCCTGTTTTTGAATAAAGGGTCCCTACCCTGGCCCTTTCCGCATCATCAAATAGCGGGATGTTATATGCCCCGGGAATATGACCCTGCGCAAATTCTCCGGGAGAACGTACATCGATCACCGGTGACCCCTCATCCCGGGAATTAAATTTGGTCGGTTCAATCTGACGTATCATCGTTCAAAACATATGATTCGTCAAAATTAAGGCTGTTTTCCCAGTTGATCAAGGGATTTGTAAGTACTTTTACATTAATTCCTTCAATCGCTTATTTGTTATGAAAGTCCGAAAGTGGACCATACCATTGGCGCTTCTGTCGGTTTTAATCTTTATTATCTCCCTCCGGCAAATCTCCGACCCCGATCTCGGGTTCCATTTGAAATATGGGAAGTGGATCACAGAAAAACACCAAATCCCCGAAAAAGATCTTTCAACATACACGGTTGCTGACCATGATTATACGGACCTGCACTGGTTATTCCAGCTCCTTGTTTTCAACGTTTTTAACCTGACGGGTTACTCTGGCTTAAGTCTTTTCTTTTGCTTTATCAGCCTGATGCTTGCATTGCTCCTGATCATTCAAAATCATTACTTCAGGATCCCAATGTCAATGACTGTTTTGTTGCTTCTTACCAGTTATATAATCATTGATCCCCGGTTAGCCCCCCGACCGGAAATGTTCAGTTTTATTTTCCTTATCCTTTTGATATTTATACTTGAGACCTATTTAAAAAACCATCATAAATACCTTTTTCTGCTTCCCGTTATCATGTTGTTCTGGTGCAATATGCATGCACTGTTCATTCTGGGGCTGATTGTTGAAGTGGTATTCATCCTCAGCCAGATTATGCAACAACGGAAACCCGATAAATCATTGCTTGTCTGGGCCGGGATCTCTTTTCTTGTCTGTTTCATCAATCCTTATGGAGCTCTGGGATTTGCTTTTCCGGTTGAGCTTCTGAGCCGATTTAATCCCCGGAACGTTTATAACCAGCATATTCAGGAATTTACCTCTTTTTTTACCCAACCACGATTTGAGATACGCGATTATCTGTTTTTGCTGTTGCTTGGATGTACGGTGATATCGGTTATTATAACCAGGCGAAAGCGGCGCCTGCATGAATTTCTTTTATTGATGATATTTTCCATTCTGGCCATCTCTTCCATCCGCAATATTCCTCTTTTTGTTCTGGTTGCATTTCCAATTTTAAGCCGGTCGTTTTCTGAGATGAAGAGATACATCTCTTTTTTCGGTAAAAAAGCCCGGGCGCTCTTCTTTACGCTGATGATACTGGTTCCTTTAACTTTGATTCCCAGGGTATTGACCAACGCCTGGTATGTAAACAACAATTCATTTAATAAAACCGTGATGGGTGTGAATGGGTCACACTTACCGGTCAGCGCATCTGAATTTCTGGTAAACAACCATTTGGATGGCCGTATCCTGAATAGCATCGGATTTGGGGGTTGGCTTTCCTGGACAATTCCGCAGCCGGTATTTATTGATGGAAGGCTGGAAGTGATGCAGGAATCAATTTACAGTGAGATTGTTTCAAGCTGGGAGGGGAAACTGGCAAACCTGATGGAACGGTATCAACCCGATATAATCATTTTCAATTATCTGAAATATTATCCATGGAGTTATCAGTTAAGGGATATGCCAGACTGGCGTTTAATTTATCTTGACGGTACCGCTGCGATTTTCGCCCATCGGGGTTATGCGACCGAATTTCCGGATATTCTGTCATCAGATATGGCAGTAAAGAAAATAGAAGCAACCCCCTGCGGTTTTATTTCATGGATCGAAGGTTTTTACAAACAAACGGATTATCCATTGATCGATACCATTCATCGGGAAATATTTTTCCAACAGATGAGTATCAGTTCCCGCCAACGGGAAAATATCGCAAAGGCAGTACAGCTCTTTAACCTGGCCAACGAACAATACCGATCGGCTGATTTCCGCGGGGCGATTGCCTTGTACGATTCTGTTTTAAAACTTAATCCGGGGTATGCCAAAGCTTACAACAACCGGGGAGTGATCCTAGCCCGTGTTTTTAATGACTATGCAACGGCCATCGCCGATTTTAATAAAGCGTTGGAGCTGGATCCGGGATTAAGTGAGGCTTGGCTATGCCGTGGAACTGCCTGGTTTTCGCTGCATAACAGGGAAGCTGCATGCAGGGATTGGGGTCATGCCCGAAGACTTGGAAATTTTCAGGCTGTCCGGCTCCTGGACAGGCATTGCAATGGCAAATAATGCATAACTTTGCGTTCTAAAAAGAACGTTCACAATGAGCGATTTCATCCATCATGAGTGTGGTATCGCCCTGGTACGGTTACTCAAACCACTTGAATTCTATTTTGCCAAATATGGTACGGCCTTTTATGGCCTGAATAAATTGCACCTGCTCTTACAAAAACAACATAACCGGGGACAGGACGGAGCAGGTATTGCTGTTATAAAATTCGACCTTGAACCCGGGAACAAGTTCATAAACCGGGTCCGCTCCAATGTTGACAATCCCATCCAGGATATCTTCCAGAAAGCCGGTAAAGCTGTAAAAAACCTGGAGGAATGGCATCCCCATCGCCTGAACGATATTCACTGGCTCAAACATAATGTGGAGATGGTAGGAGAATTATATCTCGGTCATCTGCGCTATGGAACCTATGGAAAAAATAATATCCTGAATCTTCACCCTTTGGTCAGGGAGAACAACTGGATGACAAAAAACCTGATTCTTGCCGGAAATTTTAACCTCACCAATGTAGATGAGCTTTTTGAAAAACTGATCGACCTGGGGCAATATCCGGTGGAAACAAGTGATACTGTTACCATTCTTGAAAAAATCGGTCATTTTCTTGACGAGGAGAACGAGGAGCTGTATCAGAAATTCAAGATCCAGGGTTATCCAAAGCGGGAGATTACTTTTCAAATTGCCAGGCACCTCAATGTTCAAAAAATTCTCAGGAAGGCCGCCAAAACCTGGGATGGAGGTTATGTTATTGCCGGATTGTTCGGCCATGGTGATGCTTTTGTCATGCGCGATCCCTGTGGGATTCGTCCGGCGTACTATTATCAGGATGAAGAAATTGTTGTTGTTACCTCCGAACGGCCTGTCATTCAGACCGCACTGAATGTTCCCTTTGCAGCGGTTACCGAATTGCAACCCGGTCATGCCCTGATAATCAAAAAAGAGGGCCGGGTCGCTGAAAAAGAGTTCAGAAAACCCGAACTGAAAAAATCATGTTCTTTCGAGCGGATATATTTTTCCAGGGGTACCGACAAAGAGATCTACAGGGAACGGAAAAAACTGGGTAAATTTTTAGCCCCCGGGATATTACAAGCCATCGACCATGACATTGAGAATACTGTTTTTTCTTATATTCCGAATACTGCCATCGATGCTTATTATGGCCTTATTGAAGAAATCGACAGTTTTTGCGATATCATCAAAACCGAGCGTATCCTGAATGCAGGAAAATCACTGAACGAATCGATCCTGAAAGAGATTTTCAAGTTGAAGCCCCGGGCAGAAAAAGTGGCAGTGAAAGATGCCAGGCTCCGGACATTTATAACGCAGGATTCCCAGCGTAACGATCTGGTTGCCCATATTTATGATATCACCCATGGCAGTATCCGTGCCGGCAGCGATACCCTGGTCATTCTTGACGACTCCATTGTCAGGGGAACTACCCTGAAACAGAGCATTATCCGTATCCTTGACCGGTTGGGCCCCCGAAAGATCATTATTGCCTCTTCGGCCCCTCAGATACGATATCCCGATTGTTACGGCATCGACATGTCGAAATTAAGCGATTTCATAGCATTTAAGGCAGCCATTGAATTGCTGAAAGAGACTCATCAGGAGCATATTATCAATGAAGTTTATTTAAAATCAAAAGCACAGGAAAATTTTCCAAAAGAAAAGGTAGTGAATTATGTGAAAGAGATTTACAATCCTTTTTCACCCGAACAACTTGCAGAAAAAATTGCGGCGCTAGTCACTCCGGCTTCCTGTAATGCCAAAGTCCGGATTGTTTATCAAACCATTTCCGATCTTCACAAGGCCATTCCTGGTCATCAGGGCGACTGGTACTTTACCGGCGACTATCCAACCCCGGGAGGAAATAAAGTGGTAAACCGCGCTTTTATTAACTATATTGAGGGGCGGGATGCGCGGGCCTATTGAAAATGACGAAGGGATGACGAAGGAATGAAATTATTTGATTATTTCTTGTTTTATTTTTGCTGCCGTTTCCTGAAAATTTTCCGGTGTAAATTTTAATTTAGGTTTACTAAAGTCCATATCGAACAAGCCCTGCAAGGGGATCAGGTGAATATGGGCATGCGGCACTTCAAGTCCGATCACGGTAACCCCAATCCTTTCACAAGGGATCACCTTTTCAATGGCTTTTGCAACGGTTTTGGCAAAATTCCATAATCCTGCCAACAATGCATCGTCCAGATCAAAAATATAATCGATCTCTTTTTTGGGAATCACGAGTGTATGCCCTTCCTTCAGGGGATTGATATCAAGGAATGCAAGAAAGTTTTCATCTTCTGCTATTTTATAGCAAGGGATTTCCCCTTGAACTATTTTTGTAAAAACAGAGGCCATAGATAATGGGTTTTATCGTGATATTTCAATGATTTCGAAGGTAATTTTCCCTACAGGGACAGCAATTTCGGCCGATTCTCCGATGGATTTTCCAAGAAGGCCCCGAGCGATGGGAGAACTCACGGAGAGTTTTCCGATTTTTATATTTGCTTCACTTTCGGGTACCAGGGTATAGGTAACCACAGCCCCATTTTGTTTGTTTTTGAGTGTTACGGTAGAAAAGATAAGGATTTTGGAGTTATCCAGTTTCCGTTCATCGATAAGACGTGCATTGCTCAGCACTTCCTGTATTTTAGAAATTTTCAGTTCAAGCATGGACTGTGCTTCTTTAGCAGCGGCATATTCGGCATTTTCCGACAAGTCTCCTTTATCGCGGGCTTCCGCAATCTGTCGGGATATAGACGGCCGTTCAACGGTAGTTAGTTTATGTAATTCCTCCTTTAGTTTTTCTAAACCTTCGGGAGTATAATATTTTAGATCTGACATGATCGGGTGTGGATTATTTAATATAATAAGCCAAAAGACCCTTGTAAAGGGTCCTTTGAAAAAAAACGAAGTTAAAGTAAACTTCTGAACTATGCGTTAAAAATTAAGTTTTATTCCTACGCTATGTGTTCCCGAAAAGGGATTGGATGCCCGGTAAGAATAATCGATTGCAATACCGGTTTCATTTTCTTTATTGAAGGGCAGCGACACGGTAAAACCAGCGTTTAATCCGGTATAGACCGTCCCTCTGTCGGCTACGTTTGTATTGAACATTCCATCCTGATAGGTATAGCCTGCCCTGATCTGCAAGTAATATTTAAGGGCGTATTCAAGCCCCAGGGTAAACTGATCCTTTGTAAATGAATTTGAGGTAAAGTTCCCTGCGAGGGTGATGCGGTTTGCTTCGCCAATCAGAAAATCGTAAGAAGCGCCGATTCTAAGTGTTGCGGGCAATTCATACCGGGCTGAGCGTTGTTCCACTGTAAACTGATCGTTATCGTTTCCGTGGCCGGGGATAATTCCACGGAAAGAGAGACCGTCGCCAGTAAACCGCATCGGGGCGCCGACGTTTTTCAAAGCGATCCCAAATTTAATTTGCTCCTTTTCGCCGGTTACATATTGAATTCCGGCATCAAGGGCGATGGCAGTAGCGGTGGCATCAGAAATCGATTCGGTGATCAGTTTCACTGTAAGACCGCCGTAGATACTGTTGGAAAAAGCTTTGGCATAGGCCAGGTTGATGTTCATATAACTTGGTTTAAAGGTTCCCTGAACCGGTTCCGGCGAGCTGGTGGTGGTGATATCAATTTCACCGAAACTCATCGACATCACCGCTGCAGTGAGTACCCCTCCATTGGTCCCCAATTTCTGGCTCAGGCCAAACGCCATGATGTTTACGTCGGAACCTTTCAGCCAGTTTGTATAGGAAAAAATAAGTTCAGTGCCTTTTGTAAAACCGGTACCGGCAACATTGGTGAAAAGGGCTTCCAACCCCTGGCCATTCGCAGTGCTGACCGATCCCCAACCGGAGCTTCTTGCCCAGGGGTTGATCAGCAATTCTGCGGCGCCGGCCTGTCCCGACCTGTCTTTGTTCCCGGCAGTCACCTTATCCAGAGGAATGAGGATCAATCCCAATAAGAATATTGCAACGAAGCAGCTATATATTTTTTTCATAATCCTGAAATTTTTTGTTGTTATCATATCATAAATCGTATAAACCATTATAAAGCGTTCAGGTCAACCGGTCGCAATATTCCAAACCACTTTATTGTCCTTTCACCCAGTCCATCTGCTTTCACATGTATCAGATAAACCCCGCCGGCAATAGGTATTCCGGCAAAGTTTTTCAAATCCCAGTCAATAGAGGTTTTAGCATCGGTATTCAGACCGGATATGGATGAACGGGGTTCAGGGATACCCGATTTATCAACAGTAAACTGACGGATCATGGTTCCGCTCATGTCGAAGATGGTAACAGAACATTTGGTAGGCAGGTTTACGATCTTTATACGGTTATCAAGCTGGTTCCTTTCATAGTCATCATAAGCATAGTAAGGATTGGGAACAACATTGATCAGGTCGAGGTCGGAAGTGGCTTTTTCACTGTTATTCTTTGAAGTAGCAATCGAAGAGGTATTGAATGTGTAAACCGGATAATTTCGGTTTAAGGTATCCGGGTTTAAACCGGTAGAGTCGTAAGGCAGTTTTTCAGAATAATACCTTTTATAGGGTTTTGAAACGCGGATTTTGTTTATAACGGTATTGCTTAAGAACTCCTTTCCGGGAATGGACAATGGAATTGTAACATACAGGGCCTGTGCGTAAGTATTGTCCTTATAGATCGTAGCTGGTACTTTCAGCATCATCTTCCGGATATAGGCGCCACCATCATAAGCCGGATAGTCGAGATGGATATTTGCAACCACGATAGATCTGTGGTTCATGACATACACATAATGTTGTCCTCCAAATACCGGAATCCCGCCAGCATCGTATAATCTGGAAGAGGGATTCCAACGCATGTCCCTTCCGCTATCGGCGACCAGCCAGGAATTTTCGCCAAACATCATGTTCAGCCGTTCACCGGTTTCAAGGTTGATGGCATACCCGGGGAACCAACCCATTCCTGTTTCATTGATATATTTTGAGTCATAGAGCGGGTCCATACTCACAACCCCTGTATCGCCGTCAACGTTGACAGAAGGTGATTTTCTAAAATCAAATACTTTGGCCCCACCCTGGGCGAGAGCTGTCTTGGGACACAATTCAACGACAGGGCATCTTGTCCATTTTTCTTTCTCAGGGGTAATAACGATATCGACACTACAGAGGTTGTCCATCGTAGCCATTAATTTGGAACGCTTTCCATAAGCAGTGCCAACATAAAGTTCATCCCCATTGATGGCTGTCAAACAGTATGGCGCCCAGGTGCCACTTTGAATTTTCTGGAAATTTTTATTGGGGTCCCAGGGTTGTCCAACCGCTCCACTTCCCATATTCCAATCATAAAAACGGGTATCGGCGCCTTTGTAAGTCCCTGAACGGATCCAATTTTCGAAAGATTCCGGTATATCGCTGTCGGGTACGCCGGCAAGCCAGATTTTTGTACTATCTTCATAAATGGCGGTCGGGGCCCACAACAAACCGTTATCGGATGTAACCGATCCACGGAGCGAGTCGCCCGCATTGGGCACCTGATACAGTGTCAGTGCAATACCCAGGTCAAGGAATATCTGTTCGTAAGCATAGATGGTTGTTGTATCAGACCGGTAGGTAACCCCTGTTTTATTGTTATACAAACTCCATTTTCCAAATTGAATCTTCTTTTTGTTGGTAAACGGGTTTCCGGCGGTAACAGAGACCATCGAGTCGAATTTGACAGTATATTCTGCATCCACAACATTCAGCGGATCAATTACTTTAACCTGTAATGGTCCCTGGTTTACAAGATAGGTTGGGTTGTAACAAATAGGATAATCGGGCCCGCCGTAAACGTTGAGTGAATCGGCTGGCGGTTTTGAGAGTATTTCATTGATGGTTGCTTCCGTAAATTCGATGACCATTCCCCCATTTCCCTGACCCTGTAGCCGGGTGATTACCGGCCCTTCCCCGTAGGTTGAATGCATAATATCGTTTAATGGGATATGTGGAATTGCCGTATAGGTTTTAATATTGCTGCGGCCTCTCAGATAAGGTGTTTTTTGTCCGTCAAGCGCTGTCGGATCCAGCCCGTTGTATTTTTTATACTGGTTATAGGCATAAGCAACGGCGACATAATAATATTGTTTATGGTTGATCAGGCGGTCGTTTCCGGTAGCAAACATATCCTTTGTAAATACGAAGGAGTGGCGGATCCCTTTATCGGCACCATCAACCATCACTTCGCCTTTGTTTCCACCCAGGTTTTGGTCATAGGTCCAGTTAACAAGTTTTGTCACTCCGTTTTGAACATCAACCTGGGCAACTAAGCGTGCTTTGCTTTGATCGTCGATATCAGCAGCCGAAACGGTTGCATCTTTAAGTTGATATACCTGATAGCCTTCAAAGTGATAGAGTGAATCATTTCTGTTGTTGTGGGGCAGGGTATCGGGATTTGGGATATTCGGGTCAAATTCCACATACCTCTCATTGAAGTTATTACCGGCATCGTTGGTTTTACGGTTTGAAATATAGACAATAAGCTCTTTGTCCATCTCTTCAAAGGTAAGGTCCGGTGCATTGGGGCCGCTGAGAACAGCAAAACAGTTGTCGAAAAGGTTCTGGCATTTATCATCTACAATTTTCAGCAAGGCAACCGATTCTTCCGGGGTACCTGAAATGGAACGGGCCCACGGAATACCAACGGTAATGTAGTTACAAGCGCCGGGCAGAAGGGTAAAAGGTCCTGCTGATTGCATAAAACGACGGTCCTGAGGGTTGTTACCGGCAAGTACTTCTGTCCATTTTTTAGCGCCGTTGGGTGGTTGGCCTTTGGTTCCCCAATCGCAGATATCCGTTTCATCCGGGAACATGAAATCGCATTCAGGTCCATAACCACCTGCTGAATAGTGGGCATTTCCACCATAGATCATCTTTGAATTATCTTTCCAGATACCACGCAGGAAGAGGTAGTATTCGGAGGCATAATTCGGGTCGGTCATATAGTTGGGAACTCCGGCATTACTATTATTATGGTAGACGAAACGGCGCATACCAAAACGCTCATTATCCTTGATCCCGTCACCAAAATTGATCCCGTTGATTGCATCGGAACGCACCATGAACGGGGCTTCGTACATTTCGTCCGGGCCATAGGCCATATTTATTACGGTGCCGTTCATACCGACAATATCGCAACTTCCCTTAAAGGATGGGCCTTTCAGGGTAGCGCCTTTGTAGGAAGGGTTATCATATCCGTCCGCATCCATGTATGGTCCCTGAAAAAAGTCAACTCCGACCGCAGGGGGATGGAGGCCATAAGCGTAACTCTGGCCAGTTCCATCAACCGGTGTACCATTATAACAATAACCAAGGCCCCGGTTTACATCACAGCCCACATAGTCGTCGTTGGCATATCCCAGATCGGGGTCAACCCACTGGCTGAAATAGGTGCCTGTAAGCGTGTATGTAGAACGGTTGATGATTTCGTAGGAATAGAACGTCATGTTATTGATTTCATCATTGGTTGCAAAAGCAAAATACTGTGCCCTGATTTCCATGCCGATGGGGTCGCCGGTTGTTTCAGAGTGGTAGTTTCCCTTATCATTATATACACTCCATAAAGTCTGGTCGCCTTTAAGGACCTGGTCAACCAATATTCCCATGGTATCGGAAGGTTCGCCGTTTTTAATCTTAGCGCGTGCGATCAATTCTCCGGGTTTCAGGTTTTTCGGGCAAAGTACATTGGCCAGGTCATAATAGGGATAATCGCCCTGGCGTGGGTCGTATATACCATCGCCGTTGATATCATAAAACGGGGCAAGATAAAACGCCTGGCCTTTTGAACGATCTCCGTGTGCCGGCCAGTCAAGGATTGATTTTGGGATTACATAATCGGGGTAAGCGGCTTTATCGGTCCACCAGGCAAGAAATTCCTGGACTTCTGTCCGGGTCATCGGGTATAATTTATCGAAGTTGGAACAGGTTTCTGCATCAATGGCGGCGGTTCCGTCGACAGTAAGGGGGCCGGGCCAGAAGTCATTTTTGGAGTGGGCTGTAGCCGTTGTTGGTCCTTGTCCATATCGGTAAGCCGCTAATTTCAGGTTATTGTTGATATCAATACCCCCGATCCACAAGGATGTGGAGAACATGGATGTTTTCTTGGAGCCTTTGGGAATTTCATACTCTGCAAGTTCGAGAAACCAGCCATTGCCATAAGAATACATCAGGGTCCTGACGTTATTTATATCGAGATACTTATAACTTGAACCTGCAGCGCATCCGGCAGCTGTTTCTTTAATGACATCGGCGCTTTTGCTACCACCCTTGTGAACTTCCTCCGTAAAAGCGGCATTTGTTATCCACATGCTGAATGCAATCAATACAAAGCGTAGTATATTTTTCATATTTAACTTGTTTTTTACAAAACCGAAATTTCTTCTCGTTACCATGGTTAAAAACTCATTAGAAATTAAACATAACACCCAAACGGATTGTACGTGGTGAACTATAGTTGTATGGAGTGTTCATCTGGATGGAATACAAATCGCGGAAGGATTCCGGATCAACCTGCTGATTAATTGCATTCTGCCATTCGGGAGCTGAAAGATAGCCGTCATCATTGGCTGTTCCGGTAGCCGGATAAACAGCGGTTACGGTTTTTGAATTTAACAGGTTTGAGAATTCAAAATAGACGTTGATTGTGCCCATTTTTTTCTTGCTGAGGGCAAAATTGAAATCCTTGTCAACGCGGGCATTGATAAGGAACTGCCAGGGCAAACGGGCGCCGTTGATGGTACCTTTGATGGGGCCCATGGCGCCGTAGGGTAATATTGTACTGGTTTTGGTATAGGGGGTACCCGAACCTCCCGTTACAGTAAAGTTAGCCCCAAAATTGGAGAGGACCTGAACCGGTGATTTGCCGCTTTTTTTACGGTTAATGACGGGTCCGTTGTAATCCTTTCCACTGCCCCAACGATAGTCGATGCTGATGTTGAATTGATGACGCTGGTCAAAATTCAGGGGGTTCAGGGTACGAAGGTTAGGCTGATCGGAACGGATAATGGTTTGGGCCGCATTGGGATCAGAACCGGTTCCGTCGGCAAACTGTAACGTATAGTTAAACCTGACGCGTGCATTGCCTGTCCGGCGGAGGTCGTAAGTGACGGTCAAACCTTTAACGGTCCCGAAGTCGATATTGGTATAGGAATAATATGTTTTCGGATAGGCCCCGGTTAAACGATACTGCTGGATCTGATCGCGCATTTCGCGATAGAAAACGGCTAGTTTCAATGAAGAGGCATTATTGATTTTCTGCTGGAAACCCAATTCATAATCGATGGTCCGTTCCGGTTTCAGGTTTGGATTATTAATGGTCCCTGAACTACCGGTTACACCAATATAATAATAGGAGATCGGGTCAATCTGAACTTCGGCAGTGGATGGACGCTGGGTCAGGATGTCATAATGGGCATAAAACAAGGCATCGTCGGAGATGGGGAATGAAAAGGAGATACGGGGCATAAAATTGACCTGTGGGTCATAATCCTGGAATACCCCGGCAGTGATCGTTTTGTTGGAAGGGTCGACCAGATAGGGTTGTACCCCATTCCCACGGTCAAGTACCCGGACCGGGTCGGTGATGGGGCTTCCCTCAGTGTTGTACCAATTGTTGTTGTTCCGGTATCCTGTAATGGCAGTAGGGTTGCTTGCATCGTCAACATATACAACATATTCGCTGCCAATACCCGAAGGATGCACAACGGGTTGGCCACTGAGCTGGGTGACTTCAGCGGCTGTTTTGGCCGGGTAAAACAGGTATGGGTCTTTAAGCACGGACTGATTGGCATCGAAACGGTCAACGCGTACGCCGATATTAAAAATAAGATCTTTAAATGCAAATTTATCCTGGATAAATCCGGCCATGTAAATGGGTTGGTAAGAACCGATGGGATGGGTATAATTGCCATCGGCATCTTTAGCGGTAAAAAATTCATCAAAGCTGGGTTGTTTGGTCATTCTATTGCCCAAATAATCATAGCCTGCATAGTTTACCAAAGGAGCGCCGTCTTTTAAAAGTTCGTCTGCGCTGAACATATCAATAGAAAACAACTGGCCTGAAGTTTTTACGGTATGCAATTGCATATTCCCATCGTAATAACTGATGGAGTTGTCGGTAAAGTTATAGGAGTCGATATCGATCCAGTCGGTTCCCTCGACAGGCAAACCCAATTTTTTACGCAGGTTTATATCAAAAGTTTTTTGAAGTGTTGCAACATACTTGCGATTATAATTAATGGTATCCATAAAGACTCCGTCGCGATAAACTTCGATCGGGTTCGCAAGGTCCAGGTCATAAAGCTGCGCGTTGGTCAATCCCCGCATGGTCTCCCAGAGTTGGATGCCTATATTGGTATAGTTTGAATTTTTCCGTTGCTGGTATTGCAACCCCAATTGAATTTCATGATTTCCAAAGTCGGCTGCGAAGGAAGCGTTCACAGCAATCTGGTCGCTTGAGGCAATGGCATAACCATTGGGACGGTCCCCAACGTTGGCCCACATGCCGCTATAAGGGGCAATGGGTTCCTGTCCATTGACCAATCCACGGCCCGAGATAATTTCGTCCAGGTTTTCATAATGAGAGGTCGGGTCATCAAAGAAACCATAATATTGCTGTGTCCAGTTTGAAAATTCGGGGTTAATATCCGATCCCTGAAAAACAACAATGGTATCGCGTGTGCCATTCTGTAGATGGGCCCATTTTTTTGCAATTGAATCGTAAGCAAGTGTAGGTGTGTAAGCCCGTATGGTATTGGTGGTGAAACTACCTACATATCCATATTTGAAATAATTGTCTTTATGGTCAATATCTTCGGTTTTATTGAATGAACGGGTAAAGTCGGCGCCGATAGAATAATAGATGTTTTTAACAAAGGATTTGCTTTCGGAGGAGGTTGGAAAACGTTGGGTGAACCGTCCGTTAACACGCCATGTATAACCATTGGAGTGAGAGTTGTTCTGCCAGTTCATCAGGGAATTGGCGAAATTAAAATTGCGGTTATCATTCCAGGTAAAGGTACCTCCGAGAGAGAGATTGATGGTAGGTGAAACCCGGAAATCGAGTTTTCCGGAGACATTGATGTTGGTCCCGGTGGTGTTGAGGGTGTACTTGGTTTTTTCCATATCTGCATAGGTCAGAAACTCTGCGTTGTAAAAAACAGCCTGGTTCTGGCCATACAACCGGAGGGGAGAAGTTTTCAGAAAATCCTGAACGTCATCCTTCAGTTTATATAATGGGAATGCAGCAGCGGCGCCATCTTTCTGATAAATAAAATCACCTGCAATAAAGAAACCCATAATTGGCGTTTTGATTCCCCTGACAGTATCTTTTTTAGAAACCACCGGTCCGGTAAAGTTCAACCCCAAACGATTATAACCGAAGGCATCCAGGTACTGGGAAGTTTGAAGGTCGATACCCCCCGAAAAGTCTTTCGACGGGCCTTTGGTTGTAACATTGATGATACCCCCGGTTGCATCCCCATAAGCTGCGGGAGTACCGCCCAGGATTACTTCAACCTGCTCAATGGCCGATTGGGGAAGGGAATTACTCCCTGTAACACGCATACCATCAATATAATATACAGTTCCCGAAGAACGTTGCCCCCGGATACTGGTAATGTTACCGTTGGCATCGGTGGTAACGCCTCCAACTGTCGTTGCTACAGCCGCAGCAGACTTATTGGCCATCTTCGAAATTTCTTCGGATGTCACTGTTCCCCCTGAGGTCGTCTGGTCCTTGGAAATTAAAGGGACCTTATACTGAACTATTTCGATTTCGTTCAGGGTAGTGGTTGACACTTCAAGTTCGAGGTTTTGAAAGGTAATTTTATCGGGCGAGATAATAATACCTTTGATCATGAATGGCTTATAACCAACAAAACTTGCTTTTAGATCTACTTTCCCCGGCGGTACCGGCTTGATCTGGAAATTGCCGTCAAAATCAGAAGTAGAGCCTCCCATCTGGACTCCCCCAACTTCTACAACCACATTGGCAAACGAGATCGGCTCTTTGGTCTGCTTATCGACAATTTTTCCCTTGATGGTACCGGAGCCGGTTTGTGAAAATACTAACAAGCTTGTTGCCAGTACAAATCCAATAGACAATAGTAAATTTCTTAACATACCATATAATTTTATGTCAGATTATAAATGCGCTGTAAAAAGACGGTAAAAATAATAATTATTTAAAATGAATTTCAAAATTATTTATTACGTGTTGTAAATATATAACCATTCTAAATTAGCATATCTGCTAATCAATTAAGGGTTTCAAATGATAAGCCAACCGTAAATTTCACATGTAAGGGCTTAGCAGCCTGATGCACGGTTGTTGCTTTAAAGAAAAGCAACCTGGATGAATTTAATGACAATTCCGGAAAGATCGCTCTTTGACAATTCATACTATTCATTCAAAAACAACGTTTCGTGTAAAAGTTTTCAGTAATGAATCATTTTTCAGCTTTTAAAGGAACGGTTTGGCCGGTTTTTTTTATCCTGCTATTTTTATTGCCGGTCTCGTGCAAAAAGGAAGAGCAGGCGCCTGAAATACCTTATGTTTATGTTAATTTCAGTTTAAATCCCAATGGCACTCAATATATTCATCTCAATTCCGTGAATGGTTGGGAAACGGTAACAGGAGGATATAACGGTATCCTGATTTTCAGAAAATCCCTCAACGAATTTGTTGCTTTTGAAAGGGCCTGCCCTTATGATCCTTTGACCGAAGGCGCCCAGGTTCGGGTGGATGATTCAGGGATTACCTGTACCTGTCCGGTATGCGGTTCAAAATTCATCATGACCGACGGGACCCCCTTTGACGGCCCATCGCACTACCCCCTGAAACAATACCGTACATTTTATGATGGGGCCATGCTTTATGTGACGAATTAGGTGAACAGGTTTAACAGGTTGACCAGGTTGACCAGGTTGACCAGGTTAACCTGGTTAACTTGTTTAACATAGTTTGACAGGTTGGACAAGGGGGTTGAGGGGATGAGGTTTTTTTAGGGGCCGGGGGGATGAGGTGTCTATGGCTTTACACTGGTATCTGATGGCATGAACCATTTGATAGGCCAACATTGCCAGGTTCCGTTGTGCAATGGAGTTTTAATTGGTCGGGTGAAATACCGGCCGCATCTTCAAATCGGTTTTCAGGCTTATCGTCCAAGTGGTAACTCTGGCAGATGCTTATTCGTGTTTTTCTGATAAATGAAGGTCATAAAACTTTTTTGACTGGTAGATTAACCCTCCAATAAATAAAAAGAATAAACCATTAAAGGATTTTATTGAAAATCCCTCTTTTTGTATTGAGTCAAAGAAAAGGAAACTGATGATGAAAGGCATTATCATCAATACACAGAATTGATATATTTTATATTTTCTCAGATATGGATTAGAAATAGTCCAAATCACCAACACCACGAACAAACCTATTTCATATAGTTTCATAACCCGATTTATTTATTGGCGCTGACATGTCCTGAAAATCAATGCTGCTCAATATTCTCTTATTATTTGTTTCCAACCTGTCAAACCCGTCAAACCTGTTTAACCTGTCCAACCCGTATCAATATCTATAATGATCCGGTTTATACGGGCCTTCGACGGGCACACCTAAATAAGCCGCTTGTTCCGGATTGAGTTTGGTCAACTTAACCCCTAATTGTTCCAGATGTAGCCGGGCAACCTCTTCGTCTAATTTTTTGGGGAGCCGGTAAACATCGACCGGATATTGATTTTTCCATAGGTCGAGCTGTGCCAGGGTTTGGTTTGTGAATGAGTTCGACATTACGAAAGAGGGATGGCCGGTGGCACATCCAAGGTTTACCAAACGTCCTTCGGCCAGAAGGTATATTGATTTTCCATCGGGATATAGATATTTATCAACCTGTGGTTTGATATTGATTTTGCTGATCCCGGGCCAGGAATTTAATTTTTCGACCTGTATTTCATTATCGAAATGTCCGATATTGCAAACAATGGATTCATCTTTCATCAGCGACATGTCTTTTGCCGTGATCACATCTTTATTCCCGGTTGTGGTAACAAAAATATTACCTTCAGCCAAAGCATCTTCCAGGGTAGTGACTTCAAATCCTTCCATAGCAGCCTGCAATGCACAAATCGGGTCAATTTCGGTGACCAGTACCCTGGCTCCATACGATTTCATCGATCTGGCCGATCCTTTTCCCACATCACCGTAGCCCAATACAACAACTACTTTCCCTGCAAGCATCACATCGGTTGCGCGTTTAATACCATCCGCCAAAGATTCACGGCAACCATAAAGGTTATCAAATTTTGACTTTGTCACAGAATCATTGACATTGATGGCCGGGAAAAGCAGTTCCTTTTTTTCAGCCAGTTGA
>DYSO01000131.1 GCA_020718225.1 Draconibacterium orientale
GATCCTGAAATCAATATCCACTGAGAAAAATCAATTTCCGGGAAGAAGACATCTCCCTCAAAAGATTTATCAACGCGGGTGAGATAGAGTCGGTGTGCGTGGGGGAGAAACTGCCGGTAAACGGAGGCGCCCCCAATGATGAAATTTTCTTCGGACGGATTGCATTTTGCAATGGCATCGGGAATGGAATAGGCCATTTCGCACCCTTCGAACTGTTCGCCCAGGCAATCGGTAACAACCATGTTCCTGCGATTGGGAAGTGGCCGGCGGGGTAAGGATTCGTAGGTTCGTTTACCCATAATTACTGTATGTCCACTGGTAATTTTCCTGAACCTTTTAAGGTCATCGGCCAGATGCCATAAGAGGTCGTTGTTTTTTCCGATGGCAAGGTTTTTCGCAATGGCAACAATGATGGATATCATAAAAATTAAGATTGCAGCCGGTTAATGAATTGGGTTAAAAACGGTTGTATTTCTGGTTAAACAATATTGAAACCCGGATGGAACATTCTGTTTTCACACCGCAATATCGCCTTTGATATGGGGGTGCGACTGATAGTTAATCAACTGAAAATCCTCAAAACGGAAATCCCCGATATGTTTCACCCCGGAATTTATTTTCATCTCCGGAAGCATCAATGGTTGGCGGGTCAACTGCAATTTTACCTGGTCAATATGATTTAGATAGATGTGTGCATCCCCGAGTGTATGGATAAATTCGCCTGGTTTAAGACCTGTCACCTGGGCCATCATCATGGTAAGTAGGGCATAGGAAGCAATATTGAAGGGCACTCCGAGAAAAATATCACAACTTCGCTGATAGAGTTGGCAGGAGAGTTGGCCATTGGAAACATAAAACTGAAACATCAGGTGACAGGGAGGCAAAGCCATTTTTTCAAGATCACCCACATTCCATGCGCTAACGATATGCCGTCGGGAATCGGGGTTATGGCAGATCGAGTCGACAACCTGGCTGATCTGGTCGATGGAAGAACCATCGGGTCCTGGCCATGAGCGCCACTGATAGCCATAAATCGGTCCCAGTTCCCCATTTCCGTCGGCCCATTCATCCCAGATGGTGACTTTATTTTCATGCAGGTATTTCACGTTGGTGGATCCCTGAAGAAACCAAAGCAATTCATGAATAATTGAACGGAGATGCAATTTTTTTGTAGTTAACAGGGGAAAACCCCTTTGCAGGTCGAACCGCATCTGATAACCGAATACGCTGATGGTCCCTGTCCCGGTCCGGTCTGTTTTTTGGACTCCGTTATTCAGCGCATGGCTGAGAAGATCGAGGTATTGTTTCATAATAAATTAGCGAGGTAGCGAGGGAGCGAGGGAGCGAAATAGCGAAAATAAATCAGTGTTTGGTTGTTGATCCCATGGCTTTCTTTTCGTGTTTGTGTTTGAATAAGAGGGCGAATGCAACCGCAATAACCAAAGAATAGATAGCAAATGTAAGCCAGATTCCCTTCCAGTCGCTGATGCCGTCGTGTCTGAAAAAATGTTCGATAATAATACCGCTGAGAACGCTTCCGAGGATTGCGCCAAAACCGTTGGTCATCATCATGAAAAGTCCCTGTGCGCTTGCTTTGATTTCCGGTTTACTCTGGGTTTCAACAAAAAGGGAGCCGGAGATATTGAAGAAGTCGAAAGCCATTCCATAGATAATACAAGAAAGAATGATCATCCAAAGGCCATCGGCGGGATTTCCGAAAGAGAAAAGGCCAAATCGGAGCACCCAGGCGATCATGCTGAAAAGCATAACCTTTTTTATACCAAACCGTTTCATAAAGAATGGGATGGTGAGAATAAAGAGGGTTTCCGATATCTGGGAGATGGACATAATAATTTCAGGATATTTTACAGAAACCAAATTTTTATAGATATCAATTTTTGCAAAGTCATCCAGAAAATTTGCGCCATATGCATTGGTTAACTGTAGGGATGCTCCCAAAAGCATTGCAAAAAAGAAAAAAACAGCCATTTTGAAATTCCTGAAGAGGGAGAAAGCATTTAAACCAAGCGATTCAACGAATGAACTCTTGTGGCCTTTCCCGGGAGGAGGGCATTTGGGCAAGGTAAAGGCATATATTCCAAGCGCCAGGGATGCTGCAGAGGCAACATAAAACTGGGAGGCCAAAGCTCCCAACCCGGTCAGGCTAATGGTCCAGAGTGCAACAATGAAACCAATGGTCCCCCAAACGCGGATCGGCGGATATTCTTTAATAATATCCATATTTTTCTTTTCAAGCGATGTATAAGCAACTGTAATGGAGAGTGAGATGGTTGGCATATAAAACATCATGTTCAGTAACATGACCCAAAACATGATGGTAGGATCCTTGATGGCAGGCACTGTAAAAAGGATGATGGCCGCGATGATGTGAAAAGCGCCGTACAATCGTTCGGCATTGACCCACCGGTCAGCAATAATCCCTGCGAGGGCAGGCATTAGCAGGGATGCAATACCCATGGTTGAAAAGATGGCGCCGAATTCAGTATAGGACCAGTGCATGGTATTGTCGCAATACTTACCGATGGTCAAAAGCCATGAACCCCAGATAAAAAATTGTAAAAAGTTGAGCAGGACAAGACGTGTTTTTATTCTCATAAAATGTGTTTTGGTAAAAAATCGGGTTTACGAACCGCTCCTTTCTGGGCGGCTATTTTCGTTTTTTAATTTCGTCGCGAATCTGGGATGCTTTTTCGTAGTCTTCATTTTTAACAGCAATCCGGAGCATTTCCTCCAAATCCCCGATGGAAAGGTCAGTGTATTTATCGTGGGTTTCAATGGCCGGTTCTTCTGTTTGTTCGCTGGTTGATGGCAATTCGCTTTCCTCTTCCATTTGGATACCGGCAGCTACCAGAATATTTTCGTAGGTAAATATCGGGCAGTTAAACCGGAGCGCCAAAGCAATGGCATCGGAGGTCCGGGAATCAATTTCTTTCTCTTCCGTTCCGGCAGAACATATCAATTTTGCATAGAACACCCCTTCGCTGAATTTATTGATCACAACTTCGGTAAGCACAATATGGAAAGCATCGGAGAAAGATTTAAAAAGATCGTGGGTAAGGGGGCGCGGGGTCTTGATTTTCTCTAATTCAATAGCAATTGCCTGAGCTTCAAAACCTCCGATGATGATAGGGAGCCTTCGTTTACCATTGCGTTCTCCCAGGATCAATGCATATGCGCCGCTTTGCGACTGACTATAAGACATCCCAATGATTTCCAGTCTGATTTTTTCCATCCTGCACTGACATTTTTCCCAATTACAAACCTACGGGAATTTTCCCAAACAGACAAAACATGTGTAAAAATTCTATGATTTGTTAAAATTCTTTTTATTTTTGTCAACAGTCAAAATAATTAAATACGTAAATATGAAAAGAGCCCTGACCCTTGTATCTGCTTTATTCTTGCCATTTCTTACCATGGCAAGCGAAGCCAATCTTGTTATTCCGGAAGGAATAAAAGAACAATCCCTTTTATACTGGGGGTTTTTAATCACATTTGCCGGATTTATGTTTGGATTGTTCCAGTTTCTTAAGGTTAAGAAGATCGGGGCGCATAAATCCATGCTGGATGTGGCCAAAGTAATTTTCGAGACAGCAAAGACCTATCTTATTCAGCAAGGAAAGTTTTTAATGATCCTTTTCCTGTTTATCGGCTCAGCGGTAGCATTTTATTTTGGATGGTTATCGGATGCCCATTTTGGGGTTGGAGGCGTATTGATGATTCTTGGATGGACGGTTATTGGTATTCTGGGTTCTTACAGTGTTGCCTGGTTTGGGATCCGGATGAATACCCTGGCCAATGCCCGGATGGCATTTGCTTCCCTGGAAAGAAAGCCGATCAAGCTTCTGAACATTCCGCTCAACGCCGGTATGAGCATAGGGGTTGTGTTGATTTCGCTTGAGCTGATCATGATGCTGATCATTTTATTATTTGTACCGGGGGAATATGCGGGCGCAAGTTTTATCGGATTTGCCATTGGCGAATCGTTGGGGGCTTCCGCGCTGAGAATTGCCGGAGGGATTTTTACAAAAATTGCCGATATCGGATCAGACCTGATGAAGGTAATTTTTAAGATTGGCGAAGATGATCCCAGGAATCCGGGAACCATTGCCGACTGTGTCGGTGATAATGCTGGAGATAGTGTGGGCCCGACGGCTGATGGATTTGAAACTTACGGCGTGACCGGTGTTGCATTGATATCGTTCATCATTCTTGCCGTTGCCGACACTGCCCTTCAGGTCCAGTTGCTCACCTGGATTTTTGTGATGCGTATTTTCATGATCATCACCTCCATTGTTTCATTTTGGATCAACGGCGCCATCAGTAAAGCAAAATACAGCCATTCGGATGATCTCGATTTTGAAAAACCGTTAACTTCTCTGGTCTGGATTACTTCGATTCTATCCATCATTGTTACTTTTGCTATCAGCTATCTGACCATCAGTGACCTTCCCAACGACCTGTGGATTACATTATCTGTAATTATCAGCGCCGGAACACTTGGCGCCGCTTTGATCCCTGAGTTTACCAAAATTTTCACCAGTCCAAAATCGACCCATGTCAAAGAGGTGGTTGTTGCATCCAAAGAGGGTGGCGCTTCACTCAATATTCTCTCGGGGCTGGTTGCCGGAAATTTCAGCGCCTTCTGGCAGGGCATGGTATTTTTCCTGCTGATGTTCATTGCCTATTTTGCAAGTACTTTCGGGTTGGAACACTTTATGATTTATCCTTCGATTTTTGCCTTTGGCCTGGTCGCTTTCGGTATGCTGGGAATGGGACCGGTAACCATTGCTGTGGACAGTTACGGGCCGGTAACCGACAATGCCCAGTCCATATATGAATTATCTCTGATTGAAGAGATTCCGGGCATCGAAAAAGAGATTGAAAGGGATTTTGGTTTTAAACCTGATTTTGAAAAATCGAAACATTATCTTGAGGCCAATGATGGTGCCGGTAATACCTTTAAGGCAACGGCAAAACCTGTATTGATCGGAACAGCCGTTGTGGGGGCAACCACCATGATTTTTTCCCTGATCCTGGTCATCAAGGAAACGCTGGGCATCGAGCCCGAACAGGTGCTTACCCTGCTGAACCCTTATACCATATTGGGGTTCCTGTTGGGTGGCGCCGTTATTTACTGGTTTAGCGGAGCGTCCATTCAGGCTGTTACAACCGGAGCCAGCCGTGCAGTGGCTTACATCAAGAACAATATCAACCTGGATCCCAATGCCCCTAAAAAAGCAGATACCGCCAAATCAAAAGAGGTGGTTCAAATCTGCACCGTATATGCACAAAAAGGGATGTTAAACATTTTTATTGCCATCTTCTCTTTTGCATTGGCCTTCGCTTTCCTGTCATCACCTACCGGTTTGACTGACTCCATGACCGGTGAAGAAAAACTGAATTTTGCTTTACCTGTTTCACTTTTCGTCAGTTACCTTATTTCTATTGCTTTCTTTGGTCTTTACCAGGCAATTTTCATGGCCAATGCCGGAGGAGCATGGGATAATGCCAAAAAGGTAATCGAGGTGGATATGAAAGAGAAGGGGACAGAACTTCATGCCGCTTCCGTAGTTGGCGATACCGTGGGCGATCCTTTTAAAGACACCTCTTCGGTAGCATTGAACCCGATTATTAAATTTACTACTTTGTTTGGGCTTCTGGCAATGGAAATTGCATTATCTGTGCATTTCAGGCCAATGGCGCATTATATCGGACTTGTATTTTTTGCCATTGCCCTCTATTTTGTTTACCGCTCATTTTATAAAATGCGTATTAAAAACTAACTTTTAACTGATTGCAGAAAAAGGCTACGGGAATGTTTTCTGTAGCCTCTTTTTTAATGGTAAATACTGTTTAAACTTTCGATATTATTCACTTTTCTCTATTCTCTGTTCATTAGGCATTTTTCATTTTCAACTATTCGTTGAAAGGCAGGCAAGTGAAAAGTGATGAGTGAAAAGTGAAAAACTAAAAGTGAAAAGTTTAAAGAAATCCAAGTTTTTCAAGGCAACCATTGGGAACTCTTGTGTTACCTTTATGAAGGATATTAAATCCACGTGGAGGAAGACCTGATCAGAAGAGCCATCGCCAGGGATGCCGGCGCCATTGAAGCGTTGTATGATCGCCATGCCCCTGCCCTGCTGAGCGTTTGTTTCCGATACTGCGGCAACCGTGACGATGCCGAAGACATTCTTCACGACGGCTTCATCAAAATCATCCAGAAAATCCATACGTTCAAACTCCGGCATGATGGCTCTCCTGAAGCCTGGATGAGACGGATCATGGTCAATACCGCGTTGAATTTTCTCCGAAGCCGTTTGAAAGAGAAAAACTTTGTGGATATTGCCCCAATCCTTGACATGATCGACCTTCACGACGAAGAACCAGCCGACCATGAGGGGATTTACCTGAACCTGGAACGCGAAAAGATCATGGAACTAATCTGTGAACTTCCTGCCGGGTACCGAACCGTGTTCAACCTTTATGTTTTTGAACAATACGGGCACAGGGCGATCGCAGAACTATTGCAGTGCTCTGAAAACACATCCAAGTCGCAGTTGTCAAAAGCCCGTGCCCTGTTGAGAAAAAAAATGAATAAACTGGTCAATATCAATGCATCGCCGACCTATGAAAAAGCATAACCATCCCATTGATGATTTTTTCAGGGAAGCCCTTGAAAACCATCAGATGGCCCCTTCGGAGAAAGCCAGAAAGGCTTTTCTGAAAGAGGCCATACAAGTACCCCGGCCTGCAAAAAAAAGCAGCAGGTTGCCGATCATCCTGACGTTGTTGATAGCGGTTGTCGGCACAGGAATAACCATCCGGGCCATCCTTACAGATACATTTTCTACTAATGAAAATCCGGGACCAAAGCCCTCTGTTGCACATTCCATTGCCTCACGACAGGAAGAGGGATTTGCATCGGTTCACAAATCCAATGGTAAAACTTTGTCAAACCCGCTGCTCCATACGATAACGATGGAGGCTTCGCCGTCCGGTCCGATACCTGTGGATCCTGGCAATGCTTTAGATATTTCAAAGGAAGCAGGGACGATCAATATCACGCCCATGAAGCCCATTTGGAAAGAAATTGTTTTAAAACCATCGGAAACAAGACCAGATTCGATCCTTCTTCCCGGGCGCAAATCGAAGTCCACACCACCGGAACCGTATCGTAAAAACGGCGCATGGATTCCTTCCATCGGGATATATTATAACCCCGAATGGATGTTCAACACGCTGGAGGGATCGAAATTCATCCATAACTTTGGAATCGAGGGAACTTTCCGCTTTGACAGGTTTTCGGTTCGCACAGGCGCAGGATTGTCAATCGGCAAGGGGACGAATGAACTCATCGTGGAGTACAATGACTTCCTGGGCGCATACAATAAACTGGATTCCATGCAATTAACCTGGAATTACCCAGAAAAACAGTTCCTTCCAAAATATTATATGTCAAAGCAGGAGGTTTGGGACAGTCTGATGAAGTTTGATTCCAACAAAGTGGTCAAACGCTTTACCTACCTGCAGATACCCCTGGTCATGGGGTACGATTTCTGGCAAACCGATCTTGTTTCCATGGGATTTCGTTTTGGCCCTGTGATGTCTGTCCTGATTGCATCAAAACAGTTGTCGGCGGAATATGACCCCGGAAATAAACGGATAGTCGGCATCAACGACATATCGCCCGGTCAGGTCAGCCTGAACTGGCAGGCGATGGCGGGGATCAATGCCTCTATCCGGCTTTCAAAGGGTATGCTGCTTGAGGTTGAACCCTCGGTAAAATACTACTTCAACTCCGTTTATGAAAAACCCGATGACATCGCCAGGCCCTGGTCCATCGGTATCCGTACCGCTTTTGTTATTAAATTATAAATTGTGGACGGTTCCCAGGCAACCTTTGCACCAAAAGGTGTTATTCAATCAGAAAGTCTCCGGGACCATTTTCAATGAAAGTAAATCAAACTGTTAATTAATAAATTCTGAAACGATGAAAAAATTACTTCTTCCGATCTTATTCCTGATCATGGCGCTTTCGTCGATGTCGCAGGTAATTGTAGCCGTACATGGTACCATTACCAATACGGAAAACGGCAACCCTATTCCGAACCATGCTGTGTCAATTGCAATCGATTCTACTGCAGGATGGTACTATTTCAATATAGTATATACGAATAACAACGGATTTTACATGGATACTGTTCAGGTTCCTTCCGGAAGTCAGGGGTTACTTTTTATACGCACCAATGATTGCCATAACGACCTCCATGAACAAATATTGAATTACAACCCTGGTAATTTAAACTTCACCTCTGATTTTCAGATCTGTAATACAAACAGTCCTTGCCAGGCAGCTTTCGTTGCCTATCCCGATTCGAATGCATTATACTCTTACCAGTTCATCGATCAGTCATTGGGGAATATAACAAACTGGAACTGGAACTTTGGGGATGGGCAGTTCTCCATTCTGCAAAATCCTTCTCATGCTTATTCGCAACCCGGGATGTACATGGTTTGCCTGAATATTCAGAGTGC
>DYSO01000262.1 GCA_020718225.1 Draconibacterium orientale
TTTGTTGTATGATTTTATATTATACCAGTAATAAATAAATGTCAAGCAAATATTATCGTTTTAGTTTTGCCATAATTTCGGAAACTGTTTTAGGGGTGTAGTATAGGTCTATTTCTATGTTTCGATGGTGATCTATAATCTCTTTGATGTTGATGTATCCCAGTTCGGCCATTTGGCCGTCTTGGTTCAGGCAGGCGATACCGAACGCCTGGAGTTGTTCGGTTTCGCTGTCGCGTTCGGTAATCCACCAGTCGTTGCCGCCGGAAAAATAGTGGAGATAGGCGGTGGGGTCTTCTTCTTCCTCGGTCTCGTAGGTTTTGGGCATCTGTGAAATCGTGGTTTTTAGCTCCTTGATTTTTTCGATAAAGAATGATCCTTCCTCGCCTACGGTCAGGCGGCGCAGGGTGGCGAGCTGGTTTTTGTTGATGAAGTCTTTGAGGTTTAGCATGGCAGGGCTCCTTTCATTTGTGATTTTCCGGGGGTAACAATCTTTGATCCGTATATTTTACGTATTTCTTCAAGTGGTTTTCCTTTTGATCGGATTCTTTTTTCATCGGCTGCGTGCCAGTACCAGGCGGTTTTTTTGCGGGAAAAAAAACAGCCGATAGACTTCAAGATTTCTTTGTGCTGGTAGGTTTCCCCGGTAAACCAGATCCAGCGTCCGCACAGCTCGACAATCAGCCCTTCAAGGCAGGTCGTTTTTTCCAGTATTTCACGCGCGAAAATCTCATTGATTTCCGCCTCTTTATCTTGGCAAAAGGAGCCGATTTTCAGCAGGTGGTCATACTCGGCGTTGACTTCCTGCATGGTTGTAACATCCCCTCCCAAGTCTGGGTGGTGCTGTTTGCAGAGGTTGCGGTATTTTTCTTTAAGCTCTTCCAGTGTTTTTATTCCGGCAAAGTATTTCATTTTTTTCTCCTCTTTTTTTTTGCGAGGCCGGTTGCCCGGCCCGGTGGTTCAGCTATTGCAGTACCCCTCCCACAACGACCTCATGATGTCATTTGCTTTTTCATTGTGGGAGGTGCACTCGCCATCAATGAAATTTCCGGTAGATTTTCCGACTTGAGCGTCATGACCATTGTCATTCAGCCATGCGCAAAATTCATCCGCCTCTTTCGTATCTCCAGCGATTTCAACACTATATTTTTCCATGATTTTCTCCTTTTTTTGGTTTGATCTTAAACCCCGGTTCCTGTTAGCGCAGGAGCCTGGGTGGTTGTTTGTTGAGCTACCCACGACGGAGGGTAGATGTCCATGTTGTCACAAAAATCCACTATGTCTTGCGGGGTTGTCAGTATATAATACTTACAGCCCTCGCAAACTCCGTTATGGTTACTCCAGGTTGAGTATGTCTCTACGACTACTCTGTCACGGCCAAACCAGCATCGTTTGGTAACGATGCCGGTGTTACCCTCAATGTTGAGGGGAATCGCGGCTTCGTTGCTGAGCTTTAATTTTATAACTTT
>DYSO01000132.1 GCA_020718225.1 Draconibacterium orientale
AGAACCAATGACGATGTTTTCGGCCCAGTTCAGGTACCATGGCATGTCATCGGGCGTTTGGATTCTCATCAACGAACTACCGGAAAGGCTTCCTCCCTGGATATTCAATTTCTGCTCTCACTACAGAATGCCAAGTAAATTAAGGTTTCCCTGGCACTGGAAAGAACTCAGGTTATGGTTATATTCCAAAAAGCCATCAGAAGCAGTATGTCCGAAAACTTCGAAACTGCCTGATCCCTTAAAGTAACTCATGGGATGTATGTTAACCCCAAAATCATCAAGTTTTACCGGCGATCCCAAAACCGGAAATTCAAGACCTGTTTCAATATCCACGCTGGCAATAATCTTCCAGTCTCCCTCTGCCAGGTCGTCAACGCCTCCGTTCATCTGGGTAATAAATAGTCCTGTTGAACCGATCGGGATTTTTGATTCGAGCGTGACGATAAGTTTGTTAATCGCGCCATGCATGAACTCTATTTCAAACCCTATTTCTAAAAATTTTAATCCAAATGCTTTGGGCATTGTGAGTAATCCTGCAAGATTTGTCTCACGGATGGTTTTCCCGTTTTCATCTCTTATTTCAACAGGTAAAATCTTCAGATTATTATAAATACTATCTTCAGTGGGGCCCTTTGTGCCTTTATCGTCACCGGAAGGCGGTATTTCGAGTAAGATGGATCCTCCAAATCTCTGTTCTGCTGTATTGAAGTACAGGCTCAATTCCTCAATATTAATGAGTCCAAGGTTGATTTGATTTACCGAAATGTCGGCGCTAATCTGAATCCCCAGCGTATTCGATGCGATGATGCTCCCGGATAATTCGCTCACGTAAAATGGAATATTATCAGGGTTTTGTTCTTGTAAAAACTCCAACACTTTGTCGATTGGATAGGGCATTTTGGCAATTACTTTACAGTCGACAAAGTCGCTGTTCGGATCAATGGTAAATTGACCGATGGTGACATTGAACCCGCCGATCAGCGGTGTACCATCGATAATTCCCCCATAACTTTTCGGTTCAAGGTTGTTGTCATTGATTTTGTAAACAAAGGATAGAGATGAATTTTTAAGCATATAATCTCCGCTGATGCCCGGGATGTTTTTAGAAAAAATATTTCCTGATCCACTGATTTCGGGTTTTACCAGGTAACCCCGTTTATCAATTTTTACATCTCCTGTAAAATAAAGGACGTGGTTGATAGAAACATTTCCGTTCAAAGTAAAAAAAATCTGCTGGGCTTTCAGTAATATTATCTGCATAGGCTGTAAGCGATGGATTGATGACAATAGAATTACTGCTGCCGGGAGAAAGATTGATATTAATAGTCTGAACGGAGGAGACATGGATCAACACATATTCATTGTAACTCTGATATCCATTCTTAAATCCGCTCAGGTTATAGTACCCCGACCGTACCGAACCGAAAGTAAAACTCCCGTTGCTCTGGCTGATTACCGTATAGTTTTCCGTTTGCCCGATAAGGTTTAACGTGACTCCTGCGAGACCCAGACCCGTGGTTATATCTTTGACAATTCCCTGAACAGTAATCCAGCTAAGAGCGCCATTAATGATAAAATCCGCATCGCTTTCATCGGTTCCCTCATTTCCAAACACATCTTTAGCGATCACCTTAATCTTAGCCTGCTCGGTAATTATTGCCGGCAAGTTAACGCTCGCACTTCAGGTGTTTGAAAGGTTCTGAGCCAAGGTGTAAACGTTATTTCCTGGTTGTGTGATCAGTTGAATGGTAATGGGATTCGCACTCAGGTTATCATCCGTTGCACTCCAGGCTACCTGCAAAGGAGCGGTATTGTTTACCACTTCGCCGCCATTTGGAGAAAGGAGAATCGCAACCGGCGCTTTGGTGTCGAAGGTAAACACGGGCGAAATAAACGACTGTGAATAGGAAGTAAGCGTTGCAAACACCATAATCAAAGCCATCCATATAGCGTTCATTTTGTTTTTCATTGGAAGTTGGGATTGGTATAAAAAACATATTATTTGGGTTGATAATTATCAACCATTTGAACAAAAATCTCGAATCAAAGGCCAAAGTTAACTGATATTTTAGAAAATTAACAAATACTTAACAAAAAAATTTTCAGTCAGACGATATAATAAACAGCAGGCCATTGTTTTTTTCCTTTTCGGAGAGGACTCAGGTTTTTCCCCGAAAATGTTTACTTTTGTCCACTGAATATCAGCTCTGTTATCCAATTTAAAACAATACCACCGATGAAGGCTTTTTACATTTTTTGTTTCAGCTTCCTGTTAGGCGCAGGATTTTCCCTCCATTCCCAGAATGTGACGGTCAGTCAACCCGATACTGCAAATTATCCGTATTGGATTGAGATGATGCAGGATCCCGGAGTAAATTTTTTTAAAGTGCAATCGGCCTTTAATAAATACTGGGAAAACCGGCCCATCACCAAAGGGAGTGGCTGGAAACCTTTCAAACGCTGGGAATATATGATGCAAAGCCGCGTTTCCCCTACCGGCGAACGCCCTTTGGAATCGCGGACGGTAAATGCATACAGGGAGTTTTATTCAAATCCGGAAAATCTGCCCCGGTCAACCGAAGGCAACTGGTCCAACTTAGGCCCCTTCTCCATTCCCCTTGGCGACCGTGGTTATAAAGGGTTGGGCCGGATCAACGCCATTGCATTCCATCCATCCGATGCCAATACCCTCTTTATCGGGGCCCCATCGGGCGGATTGTGGGTTACCCACGACGGGGGGGCAACCTGGGCCTGCAATACCGATAACCTCCCTACAGCCGGAGTATCGGCCATTGCTGTGGACCATTCAAACCCACAGATCATCTATATGGGAACCGGCGACAGGGATGCCGGCGATGCTGCAGGACTGGGTGTTATGAAAAGTTTCGATGGCGGCCTGACCTGGGCGTTTTTCAACAATGGTATGGGCGACCGCACGGTCGGACGGCTGATCATCCACCCTTCGGATCCCGGCGTCATTTTAGCCGCAGCCAATGGCGGGATTTTTAAAACTACCGATGGCGGATTAAACTGGAGCAATAAATTCTCCGGTAATTTTAAAGAAATTGTTTTTAAAACCAACAATCCGGCCGTTGTTTATGCATCTGCCAGCGGGAAGTTCTACCGTTCAACCGATACCGGCGAAACATGGGTACAGGTCACGTCAGGGCTCACCATCGGCTCCCGCGGGGCAATCGGCGTTACCCCGGCCAACCCGGACGTGGTCTATTTTCTGCTTTCCAACAGCAGCAACGAATTCCAGGGGCTCTATAAATCAACCGATAACGGGCTCTCCTTTGTCGAAAAATCCAACTCCCCCAATATCATGGACTGGTCGTGCGATGGCAGTGGCAACGGGGGCCAGGCCTGGTATGACCTCGATATTGCCGTAGATCCCGGCAATGAAAACATCATCTATTCAGGTGGCGTCGATATCTGGAAATCTGTCAATGGCGGGGTTACCTGGTCCATCAATTCCCACTGGTGGGGCGATTGCGGAAGGCCCTCTGTCCATGCCGACCAGCATATTTTCGAATATTCGCCACTGAACGGTAAATTGTATGCCGGCAACGACGGAGGAATCTATTGGACCAGCAACGGGGGCAATGGCTGGAACGAGATCAGCGACGGACTGGCCATCAGCCAGACTTACAAACTTGGACAAAGCGCCACTGTTGACGATCTGGTTATCAATGGCTATCAGGATAACGGCTCCTCCGTTTTTGAAACAACCAACTGGACCGCGGTCAATGGCGGCGATGGCATGGAATGCGCCGTGGATCCGGTAGATTATCATTACCGCTATTCCACTTTGTATTATGGCGATATCTTCAGACACTATAACAATACCAACCAGGGAAAAATTGCCGGTATCAATACCAATGGGATTACCGAAAGCGGCGGATGGGTCACCCCGTTCCTGATCGATGAATCGGATCCAAAAACCATGTTCATCGGTTATAAAAATGTGTGGCGGAGTTACAACATCAAAGCTCCCAGCGTGAACAGCGTAACCTGGACCAAAATTTCGGACGGGCTTACAGGCGATAACCTGAATGTGATTGAACAATCGCCCAAAAATACAAATATACTCTATGTTGCCGGAGGGAATAAACTTTTCCGTACCGACAACTGCAAATCCGATACGCCTGAATGGATTAACCTGACCAATAAATTACCTTATAACGGTACGATCACCGATATCGAAACCCATCCATTTGACGAAGATATGGTTTACATCACCTTCGATAACCGGATATATAAGTCGCCCGACCGCGGAAACAGCTGGATCGAATGGACCGGGTTGCTCCCCGATATTCACATCAGTTGCATTGCCTTCAGCAAACACAGCGTCAAAGGCACTTACATCGGGACCGATATGGGTGTTTTTTACCGCGACAATGCTTTCTGCGGCTGGATTTCATTCAGCAACGGTTTACCGGTCAATGCCAAAGTTACCGAGCTGGAAATTTTTTACGATGATGCCAATCCTGCCAACGACCGCATCAAAGCCTCCACCTACGGACGTGGATTGTGGGAATCGGATCTGTTTTTCTCCATGCCCATGGCCGCTTTTTCGGCAGATCAAACAGATATACCCATCGGATGCAGCGTGAATTTTACAAACCTCTCCACCGGTGTCCCCTTCACCTGGGAATGGACCTTTCAGGGCGGTAACCCGGGCTCCTCCACCGACCGGAACCCCACCGGAATAACCTATGATACCGCCGGGAAATTCGATGTACAACTTGTTGTGACCAATACGGAAGGGAGCGATACGTTGCTGATCCCGAAATACATCCAGGTCAGCGCAACCCTGCTTCCCATCGCCGGTTTTGAAGCCGATAAGAAAACCTTTTGCGCCTCCGATCAGCCCACGGTGAAATTTACAGATAAAACCGCCTATTGCCCCAATGGCTGGAACTGGTCGTTCGATCCACCCACCGTTACCTTCATGAACGGAACAACAGCCCTGTCGCAACATCCCGATGTTCAGTTTAACGCGCCGGGCAATTATTCAGTAACCCTGACAGCATCAAACAACAACGGATCCGATACCCTGGCCCTTGCCAATTATATCAATGTCGGAGGGGCGCTGCTTCCGTTTGACGAAGATTTTGAACAAGGGTTCGCCAAAAACAACTGGGATATCGTCAACCCGGATGCAACCATCACCTGGAATATCGCATCCGTCGGAGGAACCACTCCCGGCGATAAAGCGGCCTGGATGAATTTTTACAATTACGTCACCAGTGGCCGCCGCGACCAGATGATCTCACCGGTACTCGATTTCACGGACGCCGGCCAGGTTGCAATGTCATTTCAACATGCCTACGCCAAACGCTTTACCGCATCCCGCGATTCCCTGATCATTTATATCACCTCCGATTGCGGAAACACCTGGACAAGGATATTTCAGGCCAGCGATGACGGCTCCGGTAATTTCGCCACCCACCCGATGATGACCGATGAATTTTTTCCGACACTTGCCAATGACTGGTGTAACGGAAGCTATGGAAGCGCCTGCAATACCCTCGACCTTTCCCCATGGGCCGGAAATAAAAACATCAGGATCAAATTTGAAAGTTATAATTATTTCGGCAACGACCTCTATATCGATAATATCCATATTTTCGCCGACACAACCCTCGGCCGTACCATCAGCGGTACCCTGACCTATCCAAAATCACAACCAGCGCCGCTCAGCAATATATCCCTCGACTTAAAAGACAACAATGGAACCTTCGTCGCCAATACCACAACCAACGAAGGCGGCCATTACAATTTTATGGGAATTGCCGATGGAAATTATTCGATAACCCCTTTAAACACAAAACCCTGGGGCGGATCAACCGCAGCAGATGTTCTCCTCTATAAAAAACACATTGCCAACATCGGTTTTTTAACCGGGATATTCCTTGCTTCGGGCGATGTAAACGGATCCGGTTCCCTTACAGCAGCCGACGTCCTCACCGTTAAAAAACGGATTGCCCTTATTGTCAATTCATTTGAAACCGGCGACTGGCTGTATAACAATACGGCCGTAAATGTTAGCGGCGCCAATGTCATCATGGATTTTAACGGATTGTGCTTCGGTGATGCAAATGCATCCTATGCCCCGCCTGTCAACAAATTATTGATTAACACGCCACCCGCCATCAGCGCGGGAATGGTGGCCATGGCGCCCTCCGTCACCGAAAACGACCGGGCCGATGTTTCTGTTTTGGCAACCCAATTGCAGGATATGGGATCCTTTCAGTTTTCCATCCGTTACGATCCTTCCCGATTAACCTTTCAGGGAGTTGACAACTGGTATCCGGGTATTGATGATGTTACCATCGGCCATCCCGGAGAGGGGTTGGTAACGGTGGTCTGGGCTGCTGAAACTTCAGGGATAACCATCGCAAATGGCAGGTTTTTCGATATTCATTTCCAAACCCGGAGCCAGGAACCTGCCACCGTGGCCTTCACCGATCAGCCGACAGCGGTTGAATTCGCAAACTGGGAAGGAGATATTTTTACACCCCTCTTTCTCAATGCGACGATAAAGAACGCTACAGGAATTTCCGGCAATGACCCGGTACTTTTCAACCTGTTCCCCAATCCCACAACCGGAGTGGTAAACCTCGAATACCTCCCATCTGGCGAAGGCTCTGTGCACCTTTCGGTGATCAACAGCATGGGCCAAAAAGTGTATGAGGAAAAGGATATTTCGGAAAACGGGATCGTTTCGCGGAAAATGGATTTCAAACACCTTCCGTCGGGGATCTATTTATTACAAATCAAATCAGGAATCGCTTTACATTCAAAAATCTTTATCCTTCAGGATTGAAGTTCACTCCTGATCAACCAACTTTAACATCCAGGTGACTGAAACAAACAAAAACATTTTCCCGGTACATCATGAGATCATGTCCCGCGAAGAAAAAGAGATATTCCTGAATCAAAGGGCCCGTGTGATCTGGCTCACCGGATTGTCGGGCGCCGGGAAAACGACCCTGGCCAAACACCTGGAAAAGGAGCTGGTAAGCCGGGGATATCTGGCACAGATCCTCGACGGTGACAATATCCGGACCGGGATCAACAACAACCTGGGGTTTTCGCCCGAAGACCGGTACGAAAACATCCGGCGTATTGCCGAAATTTCGAAACTTTTCCTCCATTGCGGGATTATTACCATCAATTGCTTTATCAGTCCCACGGAAGAAATCCGTGAAATGGCCCGCCACATCATCGGAGCGGAGGATTTTATTGAAATTTATGTCAATGCGCCGCTGAATATTTGCGAAGAACGTGATGTCAAGGGGCTCTATTCACGGGCACGCCGGGGGGAAATTAAAGAGTTCACGGGCATCACCGCTCCGTTTGAAGTTCCCCAAAAACACGATCTGGAAGTCCGGACCGATCTTGGTCCTGTTGAAGAATCGGTAAAACAAATTCTCGAACTGGCGCTGCCAAGGATTGCGTTGGAATAACAATAAAAAGAATTTACGATTTACGATTTACGATTTACGATATACGATTTACGATTTACGATATACGATTTACGATTTATGATTTACGATTGAAGGGGAATGGAAGGGTTGTGTTAATGATAAATGATGATTTTGCGGGTTGTCGTGGCTTTGTTATCGCTGTTTAAAACACAAAAATAAACTCCATCCGGATAGGCTGAAACATCCATGGTAATTGATCCACTGAAACCATCCAGGGGCAGGTTTCCCACTTCTTCACCCAGGATGTTCCGTAAAACAAGGGTACCCCTGGAACCGGCCGTCAGGTTAAAATCGGCATGAAGCAGTTTGTTGACCGGGTTTGGGTAAACCTTCAGAGAGGAAAAGTCAGCAAGGTTGTCATCGACCCCGGTGGATGAAGAGGTAAAGATGACCTCAAAATAGGTCGTATCGGTTGCATTGGCCCCATTAAAGAAGACATACCGGATACGGGAATCACCAATCTGGTTGGCGGCATTGTAATGTGCATAAAACCCGTTGAAGCTCTGGCCCGGTCCAATGATGTGGGAGTGTGTCGATACCATCGTGTTTGGGAAATAGCATACATCCCAGCAAAACCAATTCGTTGTGCCGGTTAAAATGTTGAGATAAACCTTTTTTACCCATGTCGTACAGTTCACAGCCGATACATTTTTCACCAGGATCGGAAATTCGAAATCGGGATTTGTCATGGGCATGGTTTTGTGAAGGAGATCCCCGTTCATAACCCGGACCGTGGAACCGCCAACAGGTTCGTACATTTCATAACTGGTCTGCGCCAGGAGCCGGGATGAACTGATTAACAGTACTCCCAGAAAAATTAAGAGAACCTTTTTCATAAATTTCATTTGTTTTAAGTTAAAAAACGATTAACCACACTGAAACTATTTTATAATGGATCATTGTTTTCTATCTTTGAGTCTCCTGTTAAATCCGGCAATCCCCAACCAGTTACCGGGAAACGATTATCTTATTTCCTGACTTCGACACTTAAATTTCCTGCGACAAGATAAATGCCTATAATATAGGT
>DYSO01000133.1 GCA_020718225.1 Draconibacterium orientale
GCCTCCTTCCTTTTTTTCAGTGGGATCATCCGTCGCGATAAAAGCCTGCTGGTGATTACCATGCTCGTTGCCTTTCTTTATGGAGGTTTGGTTTGGGGCGTTTTTCCACAACTCTTTCCCGGGAAGCCCATCTCCTGGGAATCGCACCTGATGGGATTTCTGGCCGGACTGGTCCTTGCCGTCTATTACCGCGGTCAGGGGCCACAGAAGAAATCATACGACTGGGGAGAGGAGACCGATGAAGATGACCCGGAAGATGCTTATTGGAAAAAAGAAGCCCCTCCTCCCGGCCCGATGGAAAAAAAACAACAGGAAGCGCATCCGGAAGGGCCAACAGATAAAGCCCAATCAGCCGGACCGACTGAAATCCTGTATCATCTGAAAAAATAATGGTCCGGGTTACGGGTCCACTTTCAGATAAATTTCAACCTTTTTAAAGATCGAATCATTAATCCCCTCCACCTGAAGAAGTTCACCAACCGTTTTGAATTTTTTATTTTTCTGTCTGTAAACCATGATGGCTTTGGTAATTTCGAACGGGAAATAGGGATGTTTCAATAACTCTTTGAACAACACATTGTTCAGGTCGATGGCATGAACTGAATCGGGGTTTACCCACACATTCCGGGAGATGCCGTTATACCGTGAACTATCCATTCCAAACACTTCCAACAATTGACGTTTATCGGTAAATCCGCCCAACCGTTTCCGGTAATTCACAATCCGTCTGGCAAAAGCCGAACCGATGCCCCTTAACCGCTGCAAATCGAAAGTATCTGCTGAATTCAATTCAATGACAACACTGCTCTGCACTTTTTTTTCCCATGATTTCACGGTATCAGGGGCCAACACTCCGTATCGGCCCGTATAATTCCGGTATTTTTGCAGGCGGGCCGCAGCCACAGAATCTTCTGCTTTTTTCCATGCAGCTTCAAAATCACTGACCTCCTGCTCAAACAGGGTAAAATCAGGAGGAGGAATGACCCGGGCGCCGGGGATGAACATGTTGGCAGTAATGACCATAAACAATAAAACACTTAAAACCAGGATCCCTTTCTGCTCTGTTCTGTTAAAGGAGAGAAAATCGACAATCCATCGCGAAAACACCCCATTGCCCGAGATTTCCTTTGTCATGGGTTATCCAATTAATAATTTCCGTCCAATCCTGCATTGAAGACATTGTTTCCGGTCGCAGAAACTCCTTTTTAGCTCCATCAGGGCCTGCGTCTGAAGGGCATTTTTCCCGGTAATGCCCGCATTCTCCCAATGACGGATAATGCTGTTTTTTTCAGGCGGTAACTGTTCAAGAAAACAAATAGCGCTTTCTTTTAATAAATGTTGATCTTTTTTATTCCCATAGAAAAATAAAAAAGGAACTATCCCATTGATAATTAACAAATTTATCGATTCGTTGCCCATTTTTTTAGGATGGTGGAACGAGGCTTTTCCAAAGCAGTAATGATCATCCCAATAGGGAGATGAAGAGACGTTCAACATCTCTTTCACCTGTTGGACAGAGCCTGCGCTGACCATTCCAAAGAGCCGTCCGCGGGATCGGTAAAGGATCGCGGCCCATTGGCTGATCCTGATTGTCGGGAAATTGGAGGGTCTGAGCCTGAGAAATTTCCAGGCAGATTCGTCGATGGGGAGCAGTCCATACTTGCTTCTCAGAAAATCATATTCCAAAGCAAGCTTTACAGGATATTCCCCGGTAAACTTTTTACCGAGCACGCCGGCCTGACCATATAACAAAGCTTCAATCTGAAAGAAATTGTGTATGTGTTGCCTTACTATTTTCAATGGCAACGATTTGGCCATCATTTCAAAAGGGATGGCATTGACTTTAAACCCAAGGTTCATTGCAAGATATTGATAAAAGGCCTCCTCCCAATCGCATCCGCAATTTTCCCACAACTGGCTGATGGTTTCCCCTTTTGCCAATATCCGTTCAACGGTGAGGCTGGCTGACCAGAGGGTGAAACCAGGATCATCCACTGTGGAAATCTGATGATTACAAGGGATCCAACCATGGTTTTTCATCAACAGCCTGTAATTTTCATGAATCCGGGAAGGAAAATGGTCCTTGAGTACCAATGTTGGCGCCGGGAGCTGATTTTCAACCACGGCAGGTACATCGTTTTCATAAACAACATGAAGGATGATGTTATCGTAGGCAGGGTCATCCTGATGACGATGTTTGAACCAGTCGGACGCCCTGACGTGTATCTCTACGTTCCCGGCCCAGAGTGTGGCGCCAATCCGTAACCGGGCATTGATGAAATCGGGACCGCTATCGGTATTGCGTTCGCCCGGATGGAGAATGAGCAGGGATTCGCCCGTTTCGGTGACCAAATCTGTGGAAATCAAACGAAATTTCCAGAGAAAATAGATAAATTCTTCGTTCATGTCGTTTCAAAAATTTTATCCTTAATCCGGTTGACAGGTAAAAGGTAATAGGGTTGTTGAAAAAAAAAGAAAAAAAGATTTATCTTTGCATAAATTCTATGGAGGAGAAAATATGAGTGATATGCTGGCTCTTCTTACCGGAATTCAGATTAAACTTCAAAAACTGATTGAAAAGAACCAACGTATCATTGAGGATAACAACCAGTATATCAATGAAATTCAGGAATTAAAAAATATAAACAAACAACAGAAAGAGCGTATAAAACAACTTGAAGAAAAAAATAACATACTGAAATTAGCTAAAACTCTTGAAATAAAAGAAGGAAATGTTGATGCGAAATTGAAAATCAACGAACTTGTGCGGGAAATCGAAAAATGTATCGGGCTTTTAAATACTTAATTTAGGAAAAGGTACCTGCCAATGAATGAACTCTCCATATCGCTGCCGGTTGGTGAACGGGTTTATCGTTTAGCAATAGAAAAAGAACATGAGGAGTTGTTTCGAAAAGCAGCAAAACTGATCGATCAGCGGATCAAAGATTATTCGGCCAGTTATGCTTATAAGGATAAACAGGATTTATTGGCAATGGTTGCACTTGAATATGCCTCTGGTTTCTTACAGAATGAAGAGTTGCTGTCGGAAAATGAAACCCGGCTTGAATTGAAACTGTTGGAACTGGAACACACGCTGGATGAACAACTAAAGTTATAAAGCCTTGCCGTTCTTTGAAAAATATCTGAAGATTTACCCGCATTAATTCAGACAGTTTGTAAACCTAACATTACAAATATTAGGGAAAGCTCACTATCTCGTAGGACAGGCCTCGCCGTTCCGATCCGTCGGAACGGTCAGGGATTAAACCCTGACAGTGGACGTTCGAAAAGTTTGGCCTCCCTATTCGTGTCAATTGAGGTTTATCAATACCTCGCTGGTTAATGCGGGTTTTTTCTTTCCTACAACATCCTTCATAGTATAAACAATCACCGGGGTATTTTCAATGATATCCCGGCAAAAATAAAGATACGATGGGAGAAACATTATTACTTATTATTTTTTCCGTAAGCGGGATCATCATTGGAGGTATCATTACGGGTACCATCATGAACCGGTCACTGGAACGCAAGCGTGACATTCTGCTCAAGGAAGCCATGGAAAAAGCAGAAGTGCTGAAAAAAGAAAAAATCCTCCAGGCCAAAGAAAAATTTTTACAATTAAAGGCGGATCACGAAAAGTTCATTCATGAAAAAAACGAGGAGGTTTCGCGAAATGAAAACCGGCTGAAACAAAAAGAGGGGACCCTGAACCAGAAAGTGGAAGAACTTGCTAAAAAACAAAAAGAAATTACAACCATTAAGCAAAACCTGACACAACAACTTGAGATTATCAATAAAAAGCAGACCGATTTAGATAAGACAATGAAAATCCAGGTTGAAAAACTGGAATCAATTTCGACCCTCTCTGCTGTTGAGGCTAAATCGCAACTCATTGAAACACTTAAAGAAGAAGCTAAATCGGACGCGGTTGTACACATCAAGGACATCATTGATGAAGCCAGGCTGACCGCAAACACAGAGGCAAAAAAAATCATCATTGAAACCATTCAACGTACCGCCTCCGAACATGCCATTGAAAATACTGTCTCTGTTTTCAACATTGAAAGCGAAGAGATTAAAGGCCGGATCATCGGCCGTGAAGGGCGTAATATCCGTACACTGGAATCCCTTACCGGCGTTGAAATTATAATTGATGACTCCCCCGATGCCATCATCCTTTCCGGGTTTGACCCCGTACGACGCGAAATAGCCCGGTTATCGCTGCATAAACTTGTAACCGACGGACGTATCCATCCCGCCCGTATTGAAGAAGTGGTTGCCAAAACCCGAAAACAATTAGAACAGGAGATCATTGAAACAGGAAAACGCATCTCCATCGACCTTGGCATTCACAACATGCACCACGAACTGGTCCGGATGATCGGAAAAATGAAGTACCGCTCTTCCTATGGTCAAAACCTGCTCCAGCATTCCATTGAAGTTGCAAAACTTTCGGCTACCATGGCTGCCGAACTTGGATTAAACCCCAAACTTGCCAAACGGGCCGGATTGCTGCATGATATCGGTAAAGTCCCCGACAATGAACCCGATCTGCCACACGCCATCCTGGGTATGAAAATGGCTGAAAAATTCAAGGAAAAAGCAGATATTATCAATGCCATCGGGGCACATCACGACGAAATTGAAATGAATAACCTGATCTCCCCCATCATCCAGATATGTGATGCCATCTCGGGAGCACGGCCAGGAGCGCGGCGTGAAGTGGTGGAAGCTTACATCGAACGGTTGAAACATCTCGAAGAACTTGCACTCAGCTATCCCGGGGTTGTAAAAACCTACGCTATCCAAGCTGGAAGGGAATTGCGCGTAATCGTTGGGGCAGATAAAGTTACCGACCTGGAAGCCAACCAGCTATCCTTCGACCTTTCCAAGAAGATTCAAAGTGAAATGACCTATCCTGGTCAGATTAAAATCACGGTCATACGGGAAACAAGAGCGGTAAATTATGCAAAATAGAACATTGGGTATCGATCTAAAAAACATGAAATAAAAATGACCTGGAAGTTCCCTTTTTTACCCCATCCCCCCGGCCCCCTTCCCTTTTTTACCCCATCCCCCCGGCCCCCTTCCCCAAAAAGGGAAGGGGGAGGGTTGTGCTAATAAGTCATAACGCTGTTAATCATGGCGTTAGATTGATTAAAACACACCTCCCCTCCATTTTTGGGGAGGGGCAGGGGGTGGGGAACAATAAAAAAAATTTTCTGCCTTTTCGGAGAGGACTCAATATTGGAGTTCTATCGAAAACGATGGCGGCGAAGCCTGGTTCCACGGCTTCGGTGATTACTGGCAGTTTCACGGTAGTAAAGGATCCACCTTCTATGTTCGTGCTATCCGGGCTTTTTAACAACCCGCCGATCTGCCCTGTTTTTTTTCCCCCGGCGGGGTGTTGTTGAATATTATGATCAGAGGGGCGGTTTCAGGAATCAAAGGCTCTTGTCAATATCTTCAAGAGATACGTTTACATTGCCAGAAGTTTTTTGTTTCAATATCCATCATCGTCAATTTGCCGCCGTGGCAGATGCCGGTATCCATCATCCATAAATTCGAAAAGTGAATTGGAATACTTTTGCGCATAACCTGTGTAGGGGTATGGCCGATAAAGATCTCGCTGAATTCATCAAATCTCTCACCATATCGCTCATACACTGAAGCCGCGGCGAATAACGTCCTGTCCCACAGGAGGATTTCCTTGTTCTCCTTTTGGTCATTAAATGGCGTTTTCCAGTCAAATCCTGCATGAACAAAAAGCCTGGACTCCTCATCAATATAAAACAACCTTGATTTTTCAAAAAAATCGAGATGAATAGCCTTTAATGACGGGGAAGCGTTATAGGCAGCAACCACTTCCTTTCCGCCCTGACAGGTCCATTCCATGGCCGCTATCCCATATTTAAGGTACTGATAGCACCAATCGTCATGATTTCCAAGAACATGAATAAAATTCCGGATCTTCCTCAGCTCTTCGATCACTTCCATTGAATTTGGGCCGCGGTCGACCAGGTCGCCCAAACTGATGAGCAAATCCTGGTTGTAATCGAATCTGACAGCCTCAAAAAGTGCCATCATTTCACGATGGTAACCATGGATATCGCCGATAACAAATTTTCTGTTCATCCGGTTAATTCCCCATACTGTAAAAAATCTTTGTAATGTTTCTTGCATCATCTATCCCACGATGATGGGATCCCACCAGAGGGATACCAGGTATTTTTAATGCTATTGTCCCCATGAAATCATCCTTCTATCAGAACTTTCGCTTAAAATCCATGATTCGAACTGCAATATTAAGACTTTCAGCGGTTGGGCATTTCCGGTATCATCAAAAAAGTTCTTCGATTGAAGCGGGATAAAGAAGCAAGGACTCCGCGTTTCTCATCATGCTTGGAAATGGTGAAACCGGTAATGATGCCCGGGGTAATCAATTTAAGATTAATCGGATGAACGGGAAAAGATAATACAACAAAATTGATTTTTTGAACGTCCTGCAATAGTCCTGATAATTCTGGCACATCAAAATAAGATTTAGCCGCGATATCCGGATTAAAGGCCTTGAGTCCCGATTGCTCAGTGTCGTCATTGGCCCAAGACGTACCAGAAAATCGTTTTTTTGTATGCATGCGATCCGGGAGCTGGCCTTGATATTAAGGGGGATAAAGGTCTTTCTCAATCCCATCCGCATCCGGTTTTCCTGTTTTCATGCTTACCCGTTCACCCGCTCACCTGTTCACCTGGTATCACGCTCCCCGCTTTCACATCAAATTTTTCCCCATTAAAGTTTGAAAGTAATGTCATTTTCTAAAATTTAGCGTATAATTTTGTATACCAAAACGTTAAAATTCATGTCAAAATTTTAGCTATGATTATTACACGCACATTAACCGACCGGATTCTGGAAAAGATCCGGCAGGATCATACAGTGGTCGTAATTTACGGCGCCAGGCAAAGCGGAATTGAGAAACCGTGATAAACTCTTTGATTTGCTGCGATTGCTGGCCTTTCAGACCGGATCAGAAGTTTCGTTGAATGAACTGAGCATCTCCCTGAGGATGAACCGCGAAACTGTAGAAAATTACCTGATGTTGCTTGAGGATACCTTTGTTATTTTTAAGGTTCGGGGATTCAGCCGGAATCTCAGAAAAGAGATCTCAAAAATGAACAAGTATTATTTTTATGATACCGGGATCAGAAACTACCTGATCAATAATTTCAATACTATTGCGCAGCGAAATGATATCGGACAGTTATGGGAGACCTTTCTGTTTGCCGAACGAACCAAATACCTTTCCGCATCAGGGATCACTGCCGGACGATGGTTCTGGCGCACATACACCGGAGCGGAACTGGATTATATCGAAGAAAGCGGAGGTGAACTTACCGGTTTTGAATTTAAATTGAACCGCCGGAGATACAGTCCACCACGGACCTGGATGGATGAATATGGCGACAAGGTAAATCTGATCACTCCTGACAATTATCTTGACTTTGTTACATCCGGTCAGCATTGAAAATGAGCTGGTTGTCGACGACGACCCGCGTTCGCGCGAGGTGCTTACCTTACACCTTGGCGCCATCCCGGGCATGACGGTCATTGGCGCAGCCCGAGGCGCCGATGAAGCGCTGCACATGCTCCTGGAATGAGTCCCGGATATGTTGTTTCTGGATGTGGAGATGCCTGGTAAAACCGGATTTGATCTGGTTACCGACCTTAAACGGCTGAACATCCAGACTTGTATTGTATTCCAGACCGCCTTCGACAAGTATGCCATCCATGCCATCAAAAACGCCGCCTTCGATTACCTGCTGAAGCCCATCGATCCCAACGAACTTCGGGAGGTTGTAGCAAAGTATCGTGCAAGTAAGGATACCTCAATCCTCTCAGGCAGGATCGACGAGCTTCTTTCTCATTTGAACCAGCATAAAAAGATGCGATTTAATACCCGTCAGGGGTTCATCATGATCGATCCTGCAGAAATCGTTTACTGTCAGGCGGATTGGAGCTATACGGAGGTTTATCTTTCTACCGGGCAAAAGATTGTAGTCTCAATGAATATCGGGAAAGTGGGGGATTTACTTGATCCGGAAAGGTTTTTCAGGTTAAACCGTTCGGTTATTGTTAACCTGGAATCCATTGCGGCGGTTGACCGGAAAAGCCACAAGTGCGTCATTTGGTCATGCGTCATTTGCTTATAAAGTTGTAACACCAACATTTCTATTATCTCCCTGGCTGATAATAATGGCAGATCATCGAAACAAAATATTTTTTCCTTCAATATGAAAGAGGACACCAGAAAATTCAATACAACCTGGTGGTACCAGGCAAGCTATTTGCGGGTTTGGAACTGGTCTATGCCAAGGATTTGCTTCGATTCTTTCAGGCT
>DYSO01000134.1 GCA_020718225.1 Draconibacterium orientale
TACAAATATTGTAATAACGGGAGCCTGAATCATGTCACGGTTAATACCGATATGTGCATTGCCTGCGGAAGTTGCATTGATGCCTGTACACATCAGGCCAGGCAATACAATGATGACACAAACAGGTTTCTCCACGATCTTGACCTCGGCGTTCCGATGGTTGCCATTGTTGCTCCTTCCGCTGCTTCCAACTTCAGGGACCAATACCTTCAGTTGAATGGTTATTTGAAGAGCCTTGGAATACCGGCTGTTTTTGATGTCAGTTTCGGAGCTGAACTTACCATTAAATCGTATATCGAATATGCAAAAAAATACAAGCCTCTTGCCATAATCTCACAACCGTGTCCTGCCATTGTAACCTATCTTGAAATTTATCAACCCGAATTGCTCCCCTATCTCGCGCCTTCCGATAGTCCGATGATGCATACCATGAAAATGGTTAAAACATTTTACAAGGAATACCGCAATCACAAATTTTTAATTATTTCTCCCTGCCCAGCCAAGCGTCGTGAATTTGAAGAAGTCAACCTGGGGGATTACAATGTAACCATTAAAAACCTTCATCAACATTTAACCAACCACAAGATAGAACTGAAAAGTTTTCCCATGGTTGACTTTGATAATCCCCCCGCTGAAAGGGCAGTTTTGTTTTCAACTCCCGGCGGCTTGCTGCGCACAGCAATCCGGGAAAACCCCGATATCATCAATGTTACCAGAAAAATTGAAGGACCCGGGGCTATTTATAAGTACCTGAAAAAATTACCTGAAATGATTACCAGTGGCTTCGCCCCTTTGCTTATTGACTGCCTTAACTGTGAAATGGGGTGCAATGGGGGGCCGGGAACCCTTAACCGGAATGAACCTCCCGATATGATTGAGTTTTATGTGGAAAAACGCAACACAGAGGTACAATCCAGATATGGTTCCGACAGCAAACGAAAACAGCGAAAAGGAAAACAACAGTTGCACCAATATCTTGACAAATACTGGGATGAGACATTGTATCACAGAACATACCGCGACCTGAGCCAAAACAATACCCTTCAGGTTCCAGATCAGGATGAAATGAATTCGATCTATTCGAGGATGAACAAATTTTCAGAGGGAGATCATTATAATTGTTCATCGTGCGGATATGGCAGTTGTGAACAAATGGCCCTCGCCATCTTTAACGGCCTGAACAAGCCTGAAAATTGTCATTACTTTACTCGTTCGCTTATTCATAATATGGCTGAAACCATTTCCGGAACAGTTAACACGCTGGCTGATAACGCCAATACCATCAACAGTATTTCACATCAGCTTAACTCCATGTCGGAATCTCTGAACATTAAATTTACACGATTAAATGAGATGGTTCAAAAAAATGGTCATCTGATCAGGGATTTTGATACCATTGCGGAAGCTTTGAACGATCTCGCACAACAAACAAAAGTGCTATCTGTGAATGCCTCCATCGAAGCGGTCAAGGCAGGAAGTGCAGGAAAGGGCTTTGGCGTGGTTGCCGCAGAGGTAAAAAAACTTGCAGTTGGTTCAAATACAGAGGCAAATAAAATCAAACCATATCTGATTGAAATGGAGGCCCTGTTTGAGAAAATTATCCGAAATATCCAATCTGCCAGTGATGAGTTTAATAAAACAAACGAAATGTCAAAAGAGGTTTCCACCGCCATCAGAAACCTTTCGGCCTCCTTCTCTGAATTAAAGGATAAATCAATGGCATTGCTTGCGTTTAAAGAAAAGTAAAACCGGATTTTATTTATTAACTTTAAAAGGAGCCTCCTCCATTGGTGGTTTTTATGATGGTTCCTTTAACCCCAACCACATAGCCGGTGTATGAATCGGTGAAAACAACCGAGCGGAGCCCATTGGATGTATTCGCCACCTGTTTGGTCCATTCGCTCCCTCCATTCACGGTTTTTAATATGGTCCCGGGCCAACTTACAGCATACCCGGTGTTTTCATAGGTAAAATAAACAGAAAATAAATCATTTGCAATCCCTGAAGCCTGAATGGTCCAGTCAATGCCTCCATTGATCGTTTTTAATACGATTCCGCCACTGCCCGAAGCATAACCCGTATTTGGTTTTGGAAAAGAAACGGAATATAAACTTTTTATGGTACCCGAAGGTTGGGCGGTCCAATGCACTCCCCCATCTGCCGTTTTTATGATTTTTCCGGAATCTCCGACTGCGTATCCGGTATTCGCATCTGTAAAAAACACAGACCACAACCAATTCGTAGTTCCCGAAGGTTGAACCATCCACTGAACCCCTCCGTTGATGGTCTTTAAAACAGTTCCATAATACCCCACAGCATAACCGGTGTTTACATCTGTAAAATAAACCGAAAACAATTCATTGGTACTCCCCGATACCTGATGCGTCCATTGTGTCCCTCCGTTGATTGTTTGAAGGATCGTACCCCCGGCCCCGACAGCATAACCGGTGTCAGCATTTGAAAAATAAACAGAATTTAAAGTATTGGTTGTCCCCGAAACCTGACTTGTCCATTGCGCTCCTCCATTTATGGTTTTTAAAATAGTACCGCCGGCGCCAACAATATAACCTGTATTTGCTTTTGGAAAAACAACACAATTTAATGTATTTGCAGAGCCTGAATTCTGAATCACCCAGTCAACATCAATTGTTTTTTTTTGACAACCGATTACAACCAGTGTAAGCAATACGATCAACGATTTTTTCATATGTTCCAATTAAAAACTACCCTGCTGCTCATCCATTATCAATTGTTCTTCAATCTGAACAATCTTAATTTTAACGGTCAACTCCAAAATATGGTATTATTATCCCGGAAAATATTTTCGGGCATCCAAAAGTAAGCAAAAAAACAGGGTAAACTGAAATGTAGTATATTTATCCCGCATTGGAAAAAGAATTTAAAATATCATCCCGCAACGGGTACTCTTTCCACACCTGTGAATGGGCGCCGGAAGGAATACCAAAAGGAGTGGTTGTTCTCATCCATGGCCTGAGCGATCATGCCGGCCGATATCGTCATATAGGTTCCTGTTTTTCCTCTTTGGGTTATGTGATGATCCTTCCCGAACTTCGAGGGCACGGCAGGTCATTTGGGACAAGGGGTCATTTCCCTTCATATGCAGGAATCATGGACGACATCTCCCTGTTTATTGACGTGGCACAAAAACGGTATCCCTCCTGTCCGCTTTTCTTATATGGCCATAGCATGGGAGGAAACCTTGTTCTCAATTACCTGATCAGGAAAATGCCCTCGATAACCGGTGCCATTGTTACCAGCCCATGGCTGCAATTGAACTTTAAGACTCCGTTTTACAAGATACTTTTGGCCATTATGGTTAATAAAATAGCCCCGGCATTGACCCTCCCCGACGGAATTAACCCCTCTTTTCTCAGCCATAACCCTGAAATTGGAAAAGCATACTTTACCGATCCTCTTGTTCATAGCCGAATCTCTGTACATGCATTCCTCGAAATTTCCGCTGCAGGGAGATACGCACTGAAACATGCTGACAAAATTTCCTGCCCCCTGTTGCTGATGCATGGGACTGACGATCCGTTGACCTCTTTTTCAGCTACCCTTGCTTTTTCAAATAAGATGATCACGGAACATACTTTTAAACCATGGCATGGACTATTTCACGAACTTCACAACGAATTTGAAAAGGACAAAATTCTTGATTTTATCGGGGAGTGGTGCGGCCGTATTTTAACCCATTAATATCAACTTTTTTATACCAGATGAAAAAAAAACTGCCACTTCTTTTCTCCCTGTATGTATTCTCTTTCTTTGTGCATGGTCAGCAGATCGTGACTCCGGGGCAATTTATCAAACGTTCTTTAACCGATAAAGATGGTAAAACCATCCATGAAATCATGGTACCGGGAATACCCCCCGATTTTCGGATGCCGGTTGCAATCCCTGAACGGTCGGCAGTCATTCTGGCCGATGTCCCGGCTTACGACTGGTCCTTTGGTTGCTCGGCAACTTCAACTGCGATGCTGGCCGGATATTATGATCGGACAGGCTACCCTGATATCTATACCGGACCAACCAATGGAGGAGTAGCGCCTTTGGATAACAGCGTCTGGGGAATGGTAACCATCAACGGTGAAGAAAGGAAACAATGCCCTCTCAGCGCGACCCGCTTTGGGTTAGACGGGAGGGCCACCCTTGGGCACGTTGATGATTTCTGGATTGTCTCCGGAAGTGTACTGCCTGATCCTTACATCGGTAACTGGACTATGCACCCATACGACGATTGTACAGGCGATTATATGGGGACCAATCAATCAAACTTTGGCAATTGCGATGGTTCAACAGTTTACTATTTTTACACGGATGGCAGCCCATTGTACAATTTTGATGCTTCTCCCGACGGAAGGGACGGCTGTTTTGGTATGCGTCAATTTTTCGAATCGAGGGGGTATAGCGTTTATACCAACTATTCCCAATATATTTATGGCCTGAATGGCAATACCCTGGGGTTCACCTATGCACAATATGTTCAGGAAATTGATGCCGGACGGCCTGTGATCATTCATGTTGCCGGTCATTCCATGCTTGGATTCGGATACGATCCGGCCACCAACCTCGTTTACCTGCACGATACCTGGGATTACAGCAACCACACCATGGTTTGGGGCGAATCCTATGCCGATATGCGACATTATGGCGTTACCACGATTCGGCTAATGACAGATGCGCCATCAATCCTTCTCCTGGAAGATTGGTCATCTGCCGGATTTGATGCCAATGCATGGGAAATCAACCCACCCTATACCAATTGGCAGATTACCAACACCTTTGGGAATCCGGTCCCGGCAGCGATGTTCTTCTATGATCCCGTTCTTACAAATTATGAATCGGTATTGCTCTCAAAATCATTGGATGCAACAGGAATCACCGATAATATAACCTTCCAATACGATCTTTTGCTGATCAATTGGAGTTCGGAAACAACAGAGGGACTGGCCGTTGAAGTTTGGGATGGAATGACATGGCAATTGTTAATCAACCATACCAATGCAGATGGAAATATTGACTGGACCACCGAAACTTTCAATATTACCCAACAGGCAGCCGGACGTTCTTTCCAGCTCCGTTTCCGCGCTTATGGTGAAAATTCTTACAACATCGATGAATGGGTGGTGGATAATATTAAGGTTTACCGTCAAACCCTTAATGTTAACCCCTCTTCCCTTGCCATCACTGTCCCAAGGGGAGAAATTTCTACCCGGACGATAACCCTTAACAATTCGGGTGATAATACACTGGATTGGTCGGGATGGGTGGCGCCTGAAACAAAAGGAACGACTACTCCGGCTGAATATAATGATCAGTCTCCGGAATTTTCTTTATTAAAATCAACCCGCGCCTCCAGCCTTTCCATCAATCCACCAGAAGGCAGCTTACCCGCAGGTGATTCACAAGATGTGACCCTATTCATAGATGCAACGGCGCTTGACGTTGGTTCGTACTCCGGATCTGTTTCATTTTCCGGCGATCCTTCGGGTTGCACCGTGACCATTCCGGTGACAATCAACGTAAACCTGGTTCCTGATAATCGGACGATCCCGACAACAACGATTCATGAAGGGGAGTCTCTCTGTTATGACGCTTTGCAAACAATGACCGTTGCAGGGAGCGGGAATACATTTGACATCCTGAACGGGGGGACTGCTACCCTGATAGCCGGGCAGAATATCCGGTTCCTCGAAGGGACAAGCGTCCACCCGGGAGGCTATCTTTGGGGTTATATCACAACAAACGATGCGTTTTGTTTGGCCGGGAAAAGCCTCGAAATCACTGCAAACCCGGTAACTTTTCCGGAAAACAGATCACAAACAGGTTTCTCCGGTATAACTGTTTATCCCAATCCGACTTCCGGATCATTTTCGATATGCATTTCTGATTTTCCTCTTTCAGAACAGATTCATCTAAAGGTTTACAACATAATGGGAAAATGCATTCTGGAAAAGGAACTGATAAATAATCCAAAACAATTGATCTCATTGGGGCAGGAGCCTGACGGTATCTATCTCCTCCACCTCCGGGCTGGCAATTACCCGAAGATAATAAAAATAATCAAATCACATTAGGGAACACCCACTGGAATTGAAAAGTTGACCTCCCGAAAATTTTTACCTTTGCCAAAACCAAAAAAATGCACCCTGTTCCTTACCTGATTGTAGTTTATGCCTTTATTGTTATGGGGCTTGGATTTTTTCTCACCATCCGCAGAATATTTATCAAAGAGGGCGATTTATGGGGAAGTCCTTCCATCAACCCTTTTCTTTTTTATTCTGGGAAAATCACGATGTTTATCAGCTGGGCCCTTGCTTTACTAAAAGCAATTTTCCCGGATTTTGGATGGATGGATGCCCCTTTGTGGATGTCGTGGATTGGCTCTTGTATGTTGTGCATTGGAACCGTCGTTTTATTACTCTCCTTTTACGGATTGGGTTCCTCCCTTAAATATGGCCTCCCCGGAAAAGAGACTCAGTTAAAAACATCCGGGCTCTATCGCTTCAGCCGCCACCCGTTGTATCTTGGCGTATTTCTGGTGACCCTTTCCTCCATCCTCTTTTTTCCCTCGGTTCTGAATATCTTCACAGGATTGTATTGTATTGTTACCCATTATCTGATGATCCTCGGCGAAGAAACGTTTTTAGCCAACCGTTTTGGCAATGACTGGATCGCCTATAAAAACAAAGTACGGCGGTTTCTTTAAAAGGACCTCATCAGGGTTTTTTCCCGGATTTCAATCCGGGTTAGGGTGGACTGTCCCGGCATGGACTTTAATGCAAGACAATGGAAATAAACAATTTTCGATCTATTACGAAAATAAATATAATAATTTTCGTTTTGAATCGAAATTTACTTATTTTTGAATCAAAATTTACTTGGGTTAAAAAAGTCATGATACAACGGGTTCTTGAAAAAAAGATCCAGTACGATCTGTTTAAAGGGAAAGCAATTATAGTATTTGGTCCGCGACAGTCGGGAAAAACCACCCTGATTGCAAAAGTCGCCAATAACGTCGGGGTTCCATTCCTGTTAAAAAACGGGGATGAACCCGACACCCGTGAATTATTTGAAAATGCAACATCCACTGGCCTTAAAGCGATCATAGGGGATAACAGATTGCTGATTATTGATGAAGCACAGCGAATCAGAAACATAGGACTGACCATAAAACTAATTACCGATAATCTGCCTGATGTTCAGGTATTGGCAACCGGATCTTCTGCTTTCGAACTTGCTGAATCTATTCATGAACCACTAACGGGAAGGAAATACGAACATTTTCTGTTTCCCATTTCATACGAAGAGATGTGCATGCATTCGGGCGATCAGGAAGAACGACGGTTACTTGAACATCGTTTGATTTATGGATATTATCCCGATATCATCAACCATCCGGGGCAGGAACGAAGGCATCTTTCTTTATTATCCGACAGTTATCTGTATAAAGATCTATTTGCCTTCGAAGGGATAAAAAAGCCTTCACTGCTTCAAAAATTATTGACAGCGCTTGCGTTGCAACTTGGGAATGAAGTCTCTTACAATGAGTTATCGCGATTGATTGGTGCTGACAAAGAAACGGTTGAACGATACATCGACCTTCTCGCGAAAGCATTTGTAATCTTTACCTTGCCTGGTTTCAGCAGAAACATCAGAACCGAGATCCGAAAAAGCCGAAAAGTTTATTTCCTTGATAATGGAATCAGGAACGCAATCCTATCCAACTTTTCGCCAGCCGGACTTCGGACAGATACTGGTGCATTGTGGGAAAATTTCCTGATCAGCGAACGCCGGAAATTAAACAGTTACCAGGATTTTTATGGAAAAACTTATTTCTGGCGAACTACCCAGCAACAGGAAATTGACTATCTTGAAGAGCAGGACAATGTCCTGAACGCCTACGAGTTCAAACGGAGACAGGGCAAGCAAAAGATGGCACCAATGACCTTTTCAAGATCATACCCTCATAGCAGTTTTCAGACAATAAGCCCGGAGAATTTTACAACTTTCGTATCTCAGAAAAAATAGTGTGCGTCCTTCGCTGCTTCGCGCTCATGGTGCACCTCAATCTCGCAGATACCGTAAGGAAAAAACCGTACGTCAAATTGGCAATCCCTTTAATCCAACCGTAACCTTAGAAACCAGAGCCTTTTCCCACCTGAAACGGATTGAGTTCCAAAAAGCGTCAACGTGTGATCGTCAGAATACATGAATGGAGGATTTGTACTCAGGTAATAGAATTTTTTATTCTCTTTATTGAACTGATAATTGGTAAAATCAGTCAGCGTATTGGTCTTTAAATCAATCTTCCCTATATAGTGTCTGTAAGAAATCCTCAAACTTTCAGTAAATCAGAGGTTTATTG
>DYSO01000020.1 GCA_020718225.1 Draconibacterium orientale
ACCGAAGATGCCCGTTTTGAAGAACATTCGGGCGTAGATATGATCGCTATTTTCAGGGTGATGTGGGGAATGGTTACCGGCTCATCAAAAGGCGGTGGTTCCACCATCACCCAGCAACTTGCCAAAAATCTTTTTCCCAGGAAACAAAACCGCTCCTTTCAGGAAACCGTAATGATCAAATTCAAAGAATGGATCACAGCCATCAAACTTGAACGGAACTATTCGAAAGATGAAATCCTTGCCATGTATCTCAATACGGTCGATTTCGGGAGCCAGTCGTATGGCATCAAATCGGCCGCCAAAACCTATTTCAACAAGGACCCCAACCAACTTACCGTTGAAGAAGCTGCTGTTCTCATTGGAGCTCTGAAAGCCCCCACAAGGTTCAGCCCGGTTCGTAACCCCGAACGTTCACTTGAGAGGCGTAATGTAGTCCTTAGACAAATGGTTAAATACGAATACATCAGCCAGACAGAATTCGATTCGGTTAAAAACCTTCCCATTGATATGGTCAATTACCGCATCCAGGATCATACTACCGGTATTGCCACCTACTTTCGCGAATATCTCCGGATGGTCCTGAATGACTGGTGTGCCCAACATCCCCGCGATGACGAAACACCCTATAATCTTTACCGCGACGGCTTAAAAATATATACTACCATCAATTATCGGATGCAGGAATATGCGGAGCAGGCCGTGATAGAATATCTCGGAAGAGAGTTACAACCCTCTTTTTTCACCCACTGGAAAGGCATGCCCAACGCCCCATTTGTTTTTGAAAAAAATGAAAAAAAAGAGATCAACAACTTGTTGATGTCAGCCATGCGCCGGTCCGACCGCTATATTCATATGAAAACCGATGGCTATACCGACGACCAGATCCTTCAGGATTTCAGGATCCCGACAAAGATGAAGGTTTTTTCATACCGTGGGGAAATCGATACGGTTATGACCCCGATGGATTCGATCCGGTATTACAAATTTTTTCTCCAGGCCGGAGTTATGTCCATGGATCCGCATACCGGCCAGGTAAAGGCTTATGTTGGCGGGATCGATTACCGCTTCTTCCAGTACGATCATGTAAAACTGAGCAAACGTCAGGTTGGATCAACCTTTAAACCCTTCCTTTATACCCTGGCGATGCAGGAGGGAGAATCGCCCTGTTCCAGGTACCCCAACGTTCAACCGGTTATCGAACTGGATAACGGCGATGTATGGGCCCCTGAAAATTCCGATGACCTGAGGCGCGGTGAACTGGTTACCCTGAAATGGGCGCTGGCCAATTCAAACAACTGGGTTTCGGGACAACTCATCCGAAAATACTCCCCAAAAGCCGTTGTTTCCATGGCCCGTAAAATGGGTGTTACCAGCGATATTCCTGCTGTATATTCCATCGCCTTAGGCTCGTGCGACCTCAGCCTCTATGAAATGGTAGGCGCCATGGGCGTTTTTGCCAATAAGGGAGTGTATATCGAACCCTCTTTCATTACCCGCATTGAAGATAAAAACGGCAATGTGCTGCAAACCTTCAATACCAAATCGCAGGAGGCAATCAGCGAAGAAACCGCGTGGCTTATGATCCAGTTGATGAAGGGGGTTGTTGAGGCAGGAACCAGCATCCGGCTGCGGTACAAATATGGTTTCGATAACCCGATTGCCGGTAAAACCGGTACCTCCCAGAATCAAAGCGATGGCTGGTTTATGGGGATAACCCCCGACCTGGTGACGGGAGTCTGGGTTGGTTGTGAGGACCGGGCAGCCCACTTCAGGACCATTACACTGGGACAGGGCGCCAATATGGCGTTACCGATCTGGGCGCTTTACATGCAACGGGTTTATGCCGATCCATCACTACACATCTCCAAACGTGAATTTGACCCCCTCAAAAAGCCCCTCGACATCGACCTCAGTTGCAGTGGAGATGATTCCTCCCCACCCTCCAAGGGAAAGAAAAAGAAACAAGTAATCGATACAGATGAATTTTAATTTCCCGGCGTAAGGTACCTGTCCAACAAGTTAAACAGGTTAAACAGGTTAAAACAGGTTAAACCATGTTAACCTGGTTAACCAGGTTAACATGGTCAACCTGTCCACCAGTTATCCTACAGCTCCCCCGGTTCGCTTTTGTTGAAAGAATAAATTACCCCCCGTTCTTTTAACCCATTGAGTAAAAAATCGACACATTCCGGTTCCTGGCCAATATATTCCGGAACAATAATTCCCTTGCGGGTATAAAGACCAGAGGCGATCATACGCAAAGCTACCGTTGCAGTATAACCCGTGGTCCGGGCCATCGAATGGATACCGGTTTGAGCATCGTATGTGTCGAGCAGATCCCAGGTATAGCGTATCTGTCTGCCCTCTTTCTTTCCTTCCACCATCACCTGCATCACGGTGATATCCACTTCGCCCTCCTTCAACTTCCATTTCGGGAACAGCAGTTGGGCTGTAAGGTCGATGGGGCGTACCATTTGTCCTTTAACCGCGATTGGGACGCTTCCAAACAATCCCATCTCCCGCAGTACCCGCATTTTTTCGATGTGTCCCGGATAACGGAGCGTTTTCTCTTTCATATTGGGACAATGTATCGTCGATGCCAGCGAACGTAACCCATCGGTATTGAATGCCTCAAGCGTTCCAACCCCCGGGAAATGAATCAATTCAGGATCGCTGAGCGCCGGTTTCACAACCATCCTTCCATTTTCGATATACCTTGCAGGCCTTGTGTATTCTTCGATAACATCGATGGGCGAAAATACAGCTTTATACTCCCATGGCCATTCTCTGAGCTGTGGAAGTCCTCCAACATAGTATACTACATGCTCCGTTTCATCGAGCAGATGATCGGCGTAACCGATCAGGACATTGCACATGCCAGGTGCAACGCCGATATCCATGATGGCTGTGACCTTCATTTTTTTTGCCAATTCATCGAGCTGAAAAGGATCTTCGATAAAAAAGGCAATATCCACAACATTTTTACCTGCTTCAATGATGGCCCTGAGGGTTTGAAATCCCATGAACCCCGGGACGGCGTTTACCACCATGTCATAATCAGAAACCAGTTTTCTGACCCTGGCAGGATCGCTTAAATCTTTTTCAACGACCGAAATGGCATGATTTTTCACAACCTGTTCCAGGTTTTCCCTTCGGATATCAGCCAGGGTGACTTCAAAATTTTTATCCTTCGACAGATCGATGGCCATGGGGCCGCCAACCAATCCTGCGCCCAATACGATGACTTTCATTTTTTTATTTTTATTAAATAACGGTTATAAATGAATCTTTTTCATTCAGGATTGATGCATGCCATACTGGCCGGTCAATTCTGTATAAACGAAATTATTCAATGGTCAACTCATAGATCTCACCCTCATAATCGACTTTTGGGAAGGGGATGTTGTCCTGTGCATAAGCCGAACCGATCCACCATTTGGTATTGTGATATTCCTGTGTGATAATCAGCAGCATCTGGTTATTCGGAATTGAAGTAACGTTTTCATCCATGTACCCAACCACCCGCATTTTATCTTTTGACGGGCCGATTCGCCAGATGATCTTGTCGGGCTGCCAGTCGATCTGGAAATAATAATATTCAGAACCGAATAATTCATCGTCGGGCTCAGGGGTTTTCTGGGTAATGGCACGGTAATTTTTATCCCACCGGTGCGCCCAGTATGTCTTGTCCTGGTAATGCACAGGATAACATCCATCATGAAATTCTGCCGGTTGCCAGCAAGCCATGTCCCAGTTGGTACACGATACCATGATTTTGTCATCGTCGGCCAGGATCTCTTCGGGAAACGGCACATTCCAGTTCTGCATATGATACTGGTCGTCGATCCCCTGGTTATAAGCCGGGGGTAAAACCCATGAGGGGCAATATGGGACCGTTTTCAGAATCTCAAAATCGATTTCGGAATAGCCCACATTTTTTACGCGCTGGTCCTGCTGTCCACCATAATAGTTGGCCATATATCCACCCTTGTCGCAATCGCGCCTGAGATTCCAGTCGGCCTGGCTCATAGTGATCAGCCAGATGGCATTGGTAATGCCATTCCACATGTTGTCGCGGTTCAGCAATTCGGTCAGTTTGCATTTTACGGTCCATTTCCCGTATGTCATGCCGTGTCTGGTGATTACGCCCACATTTTGTTTCTGCCACCTGCCGAATTCCGATTTGGGGTTCCGGATCAGGATTTTATGGTTGACGGGATCGGATATCACGGTTTCACAAGGACGCGGGGCAAAGGTTGCAGTAATGGCGACCAGTTCATCTTTCCGGTAAAACCGCTTGTTCCAGTTATAATCCATCCGGGAATAATGATCGTTTAGTACATCACTGATCACCGGGATATTGTTCATTTTTGTTGAAGGATCAACATAGTGGACAAACTGGTCGAAAGCGGCTTTCCGGTAAAGAGCGCTATCTGGTCCGCATCCGTCCTTCTTGTTTTTTTCAGCAACCTCGTGGGAAAAAGAGTTCGGGTTGATGTATATCCCGGCGCCCGGATCGGGATTGGCAATTACCGTGAGTTGCCCCGGAAAACGCTGAACAATGATATTTTTCAGGTTTTTTCCAGGGCCGTACAGAAAATAGAAAAAAGGGTTTATAAATCCTGTTTCAGGTCTGATACCGATATTTTGTACGCCTTCCGGTATCTGTTTTTGCTCTATATTTTCAGGGGTGGCCACCACCAGCATAAAACCATATTTTCCAACGCGGGGATTTCGTTTCCAGCGATCGTTACGGCCATTTTCATAATATCGTTGCTCGTCGCGGGGATTTCCTACGATACGAAATTTGCCCTGGATGTCATGAAATTTGTTATCGACCGGAATAATGTCAGTTTCGGCAAATGTTGTGGTTATATCTTCCCAGCTCCCATAAAAATTTTCCCAGCCATTGGGGTGCTGGCGGGTACTATCGAGAGGGTCCCGTTCAGGAAATTGATACGATTCGTTTTGGTAAAATATTTTGTAGCGGAATTTCTGTGGGGCAGTATCGGTATTTTTAATCCGGAATTTAAAAGTGAAATAGCCACCTTCAACCTGTCTTTCAGTAGGTATAATGAACCCATTATCGATGGCGCCCTGATAATCCAGAAAGAGCGGTTGACCTTGTTTCCAGTTCTCAATGGGATCGAAATCCTTTACTGTGAACACTTCGGTTGTAGTTTCGGACGATTGGGTTGATTGTCCGCAGGAAATAAACAACCACGAAAATGAAAAGGCCAGGATAAAAAGCAGCGCTGAAACAGAAGATGGTTTTCGATGCATGGGTTATTTTTTACCAATTTCAGGAAGGGAATAGAGGGCTGAAAAACCGGGCAGGATCTCTTCATCATATTTCTCGCCTGTCATGTTCCCGGTTACAAAAAAGCCCGGCAATGAACCATTTATAAAATCACCAGCCACAATCGACAACGATTCATAATATTTGGGATTATGATCTTTATTGTATCCATGGAAATCGACAGTGGCGAGGATGTGGAATGCAGAATCGCTAAACCGTATCTCTTTAAGGTCGAAACGCCAATGGCGGTCATACCTGAAAATCCGTGTTTCTTTCTCTCCCGGTTGATTGAGGAAAAAGAACCGATCATCCGGATTCAGGGTATCAAGTCCGATGGTTTTCCCGCAGAAACCCTGATTTTCGGGAAAAAGAGGCAGCCAATGGCCGGCAGTAAATTTCCGGAAGGTATAATCTTTTTTACCATTCTCCTTGTTCTTCACCACAGCTAAAATTATATCGCATGCAATACCATTCAAAAACCGGCCGGGGGTAATTCCCAACTCATATTTACTGCTGTTCCATTCAGGTATCGGGGTGGGATTTTTTTCGGGAAAATTTTTCCAGCTACCGCCCTCTTTTCCCTGCAGGATAAAGGACATCATCTTCCAGTTCCCCTCTGGTTCCAGGACAAGTATTTCAGCGTTGTGATCTCCGTCGAAATCGCCGGTATAGGCTGAACGCAATGGTGAATCAGATTTCCAGAGTATTTTCAGTGTTGTTTGAAGTGTCGCAGTTGTTGTACATACATCCCTGGGCGGTTCAAAACCGGCCAGAATCCAGTATTTTTCTCCCGACAGAATAAACTGGACAGATGTTCCGGGTAGGAATTTTCCTTTCAGCAGCTTTTCGATTTTACCAAGGGGGGCAAGTTGTTCCATGTTGTTTATCAGGATCTGGCGGAATTCCTTTCCCGACTGGCAAAAAGAATACAAGATAAGGTTGCCATGGGGCCCTGTGGTAAGCAGGTCGTCGGCGCTGTTACCAAGGAAATTTCCAGAAATGGCAGGGGCCCCGGATGGTGTTTTTTCCGGGCTGACAGGTTTTGCTGTTGCGATCAACTCCAGGTTTATCACCGGAAAGGGGGGAAAGTTAAAGCGGGGGGTGAAAGGGGTCCCCCTGGTCATATCCACCAGGGCCGAATCGCCACGACGGTCAACCGTGCCACCAAAAACAATGTAATAATCATCAACCAGGATATCGGTGCGGCTGTTGTTCCAAAAATAAAACTGAAGTTTATAATCGGGTTTGAAATCAACGGAAGCCAGGTCGAAATAGCCACTGATCTTGAACCATTTTCCCTGTGGCACTTCGGGCCCCATGATCTCAACCCCTTGCCAAAAAACATTGACTCCCAAATCATTGGATGCCGCTAAAACAAAAGTGCCTTTCACCTCATTTTTTGTTGGAAACAGATAAATCCAGGCGCTGACCGCTATTGCTTTCAGGTTTTCGATGCCAACCTCCTTTGCCGACCGTTCGATGGTAAGGCTGTAACTATTCTGTCCAAAGGCTTTCACTGAATATTGCCCCGAATGGGCCAACCCCTTGTAAAATCCATCCGGCAGATCTTTTCCGGGCGCTACCTCAAAATCGAAATAGATCGATTTCGGAGCATGGGTTTGGGGTCGTTGCGGGTTTACAAATTCCTTTTCTGCTGCAGCCGGTAATTTCATGACACGGGTAAATGGAAAATACCTGATGCTCAGGGCTACTACTACAACCACAGAAAAAAACGCAAGTACTCCAAACAGCAGTATCTTTTTCGACTTTTTACGCATGCGGCATGGATTAGCGGGTACAGATCAGTTTAATCGTCCCCTGGTAATTATGAGTGTTCATGCGACAGGTATAGATACCTGCTGCCACCGGATTGCCACGATCGTCGTTTCCATCCCAGGTCACCTGGTGGCTGCCCGCTGCCATAACAGCACGTGTCAGGGTACGGACCGCAATCCCCTGCAGGTTGAAAATGGTAAATACCACGGGCGAAGGGTTGTCGAGTTCAAAGCAGATAAAGGTTTCGCCGATAAAGGGGTTTGGATAATTACCTGTCAGACGGGTTAATTGAGTTTCACCGCGCCCCTCCACACCAACCGGGTAACTTACATGCAGTACTACCGGGATCACAAATTTATTGTTATAAAAATCACGTGCAACCAAACTGCACCGGTAGGTTTTTTGCATCAGCCCTGTGGCATCTATGGTGAAAGTAACCGTAGCGGTTTGGTCATGCGTCAGCGATCCGTTTGTATTATCGAGGGTTAGCCAGGAGTTGCCCAATCCGGTATTGGTTATTTTGACATGTCCGGCTTGCACATGGGGCGGTTCCCCGGTACTGTCGCCTTCCAGGTTATAAACCATAAACAGATCGTTCATAAGGTTTCCGTCGATGGTTCCTGTGATGGAAGCTGTGGCTGTTTCTCCTGGTTTGAGCACACCCAGGCCGCCTGTCGTTTCACCATGCCAGTTTAACGTACTTCCCATTCCCGGTGTTACCTGAAGAACAAGTTCCCCAAGCGATCCGCCCGAAAAATTGGTCGCCATATTGATATTTACTCCTTGTGGGAAATCAAGTTTGATATGCCTGATCCCTTCGATATCGGTATTGTTGTTATGGGCGGTGAAAGCCCAGTTAAATGCTTGTCCGGGAACAAATTCACTGGTGGTGCAGGTAAGGAACGACCCAAACATATTCTCTCCCGGAAAAACAGGATCGGAAGCAGTAGTATCGAAAACCATCACGGAATAATCAAGAATTCCTCCTCCCAGGTTGACCAGTTGAATGGAATCGACAACACTTTGTCCGGTTATTAAAGATTTTTCGAAGGAGAGCGGCCCGACAGACAATTCGGGTATGGCCCCGGCGATCAATGGAAAAGAGATGACATCGATGATACAACCGTCCCATCCCGTGCTCACTGAATAATCTTTATGATAAATCCAGGAAAAGATATGGTGGCCTGCTGAAACAGGATAGCTTACCTTATTCCAGGGAACAATGCCATCCCAGCGCCCCATCTCAAATCCATCGATTTTAAAGGTAAGATAATCGTAATTTAAATTACCGCTCCCATCATGTTCACAGGAAACATATTTCCAAAAGCTGATCTCACCTGCGGTTAAAACCTGAACGCTGAGGTGCATGGCGCTTTCGGCATTATCGGTAATGACCCCCGAACGGGCGGCATACTCCCCTTCAACAACCACAGCCGATTGGAGACACCAGGGCCATTGTCCGGAAAAAGACCAGGGAAACTTGCTGAAATCACCGGTTTCGTAATTTTCAAGAATCTGTCCGGAGAGCAGATAGAGGGTATCCTCCATATAAAAATCATGATTGGCCGTAAGTTCTGACACCAATTGATACAGATGCTGGAACGAAGCGTCATGGCTGGCGGTGGCACGAAAGGTCAGGGTGCAGGCAGAATCGGGGCGGAGTTCAGGGATGGTCGCCTGATTTGGGTTAATGGTAAGGGCGGTATCCAGCGAATTCAACAAAACGACGATGGATGAGGCTTTGGCGCTCCCCAGATTTTTATAAGTAACAAGAATATCGGCGCTTTCACCCGGATCAAGCATGCCATTATCGCCATCCAGCAGATGGGTATTGGTTATCGATAAAACCGGGGCGCGGGCTACCAGATCGAGGGTGCGATCGAAATCAAGAATATCGGAAGTCACCTCAAAGGTAAGTTGAAAGGTATGTTTATCCGGCACATCCGAAGCAATATCAAATGAAAAGGCCCCGGGCAGTATCAGTATTTCTCCTCCGCTGATAACAGGAATTTCTTCAATGCTGTCGACCAGAGTTATATAAGGATCATTGACGAGGATTGAAATCAGTACATTTTGGAAAGTCTGAGTTCCGATATTGCTTAACCGGAGATTGATTTCTGCCGTTTCACCATATTCGATGAGGCTGTCGCCACCGGAAGTGATGACCGGGTCCAGAAACAAACCATAGGAATTAAAAGGAAGGGTTTTTTCGGAAGAGAGATTGTTGTTGTCGGTAACAATCAATTTGATGGGCCTTGACTGGTATGATTTTGTCGGGGTCCCGGTGAGATGGCCCTCTTCGGTTATGGTCATTTCCGACGGGAAACCACAGGTCAGGAATTGGTCAAGGGTATTGACTGGGATGGAAGAATTATTGTTGAACAGCGAAAACTGGTAGTTTTTATTGTCCCCGCCCGATAAACCGCCGGACCAGGTTGTTGAGAAGGGATAGGTCATATCGCCGTAATAATATTCAATGGCGCCATCGGCATGGAGTTTTACCGCAAAATTCAGGTTGGTACTCCCCTGCATGTTACTGATTGAAACTTTCCATCGAAAAATGGCATAATTGGCATCTCCTTCGTACCAGATCCCCTGGCCACCGGAGGGATATACTGCCAGGTCGGCCAAAAAGGGAGCGATGAGGCTTGTTTGTCTGAACAACAGCATATCGTCAACCTGGTATGGACGGTGGTAAGGCTGATCGTCAAATACAATAAAACCGTTGGCATAAATGTATAATTTTCTGACCATTTTATCATAGAATGGGAAGTCGAAATCGAGTGATTTAACGGCATAGCCCTCATCGTTGCTGGTCAGGGTCAGTTGTTGTGCGTTCACCATCGGGAAAGGCGCTGTACCGGCGGTTTCGGGATAATCAAATTTCACATCCCATTCATAGGGCGGAGTCCCGTCATCAGCAGTAAGGGTAAAATCGTAGGGCTGATAAATCGGGGCTGGGGGCAGTGCATCGGTAGTAATGACCGGTTTGTTGAAATCGATGGTATAGTTTTGTCCCAACCGGGTGGTCGTATTGTTCTGGATGGTAATATGAGTAGCAGGAAAGAGGGTTTCGACAGGGATTGCACCGGTATAATCCATCAACGACCATTTGACAATTTCACCGGCATCGCTCCCGGAGGGGTCCCGTTCCTGTACCTGCAGAAAATATTTGACCGGTTCGCCGCTGTTGACCTGGTTCAGCAAGGGAGTCAGATCGAGACCAAATTCGATGGTTTTATCCGCTTCAGAACTTCCCCCCTGCATATAATAATCGCCCCCCTGGAAGTTGAAGATGGGATATTCATGCACAAAGGACGGGACCGTGGCGCTCAGGTCGGTACTGATCCCGGTAGTGACCTTTAGTTTGTTCCTGGCAGTATGTTTGATGGTAACTTTCATGGTCATCTGCGGACTACAGGTTTCTTTCACATCGAGCACATAAATGGTATGGTTCCATATTCCGCCGTATTCAATGGCATCGGCCACGTTTTTATACATGGTGTAACAAAAACCCTGATTGCTGCAACCCGTTCCTGCATATCCATTGGCAAACTTCAATCCGCCCATTTCCCAGTCGTGCATATCCACCACGCCGTCGCCATTGATATCGATGTTGTTGGTATATTGTCCGTCGCTATTGAAATCGAAACGGATGGAGTCGTTGTATCCACAGACGGTATAAGCATGCGAAGCATAGCTTCCCCAGTAGGTCTGGACATATTTTCCTGCTTCCGGCGTGTAGGGCGGAAGAACCGTTGACGGTGTACAGAAATAGGAACCATAGATGTTTCCAACGCCACCGTCGCCCGAGCCTTCAAGATGGTCATAAATCCAGTATTTCAAGGCCAGCAACCCTTCCGGTGTATCGGCACGGACTGCTTTGACGCTGGTTATCCTGTTATGCATGCCGTTATAGTACATGTTATAGCCTGTAATCCAACGGGTACAACCGCCATAGCCCAGGGTGCCCCCGTAATCTTCCACATTCATGTTCCCGCAGGCCCTGACGATTTCCCAGGAATCGAAAAAACTTGCCCCCGTGTAATTATCTCCTTCGTTAAGGAAATCCCAGGTGAAATGGGTGGGATAAGTCGTTTGCGGTTGATTGGCGGCTAAATCGCGAAGACGGTCAATCTCGTATGTAAAATTAAAGGCAATCCCTGCCGACTGCCCGCATTCATATCCAGACTGCTGGGTTATGGCACGAAAGTATTTTTTTTGCGAATTGTCAACACTGATTGGCAACAGAGGTGCGTTGGGGCCTTTATAGTTATCGGGCAGTTTCAATTCGGGGATGTTCGACAGTACAAACAATTCCTGAGGGGTAAGCGGAGCAGGTTCTTTTTCAGGAAGCATTGGAAATTCCTGTGCCTGCAACCGGAATGCAAAGGCAACCCACAGGGTTATAAAGATAAAAACCTGAAATTTTTTCATATTAGGGTCTTTTTTTCGATTGTTCATACATATAAATGGCATCGCGTAAAAGCATGGTATCGAGTGGCAGGTTCTGTTCCTGTGCTTTTTTTTCTACCAAAGCCAGCCACTCAGCGTTGTTTTTAATATTTAATGTGAGATAGTTGATGGTATCTGAATAACTTTTTCCTTCGAGCGCGTTGTAATTGTTGTAAAAAACATAGGCTGCGTCTTCGCGGATCATTGCTTCCAGTGTTGTCCCGTTTTTAATTGCTTTTCCGGCCATAAAGCTGAACCATTCACGGTCGTTGCGGATCTGGTTTTCGATGCGGTACAGATGGGGGTCGGGATGACCGGGATGAAAGGCTGCCCATGCTTCATCGGCAAAATTCCAGAAACCGCAATGGAGGTTTATCTCAGAAACCATCAGCAGGATAACGTCGAACCTGCGTAATTTCCCAAGCAGGTTTGTCTTATCCACATAAGCGGGGGGATTGTTATTCTGATAAGGATAAAGCTTGTTGTTGTAATACCAGTATTCCTGTTCTTTGAACAATTTCGGCCCATAGTCCTCCACGATGTTGAGATAGTAACTGTCGGCAATGATCAGTACCGAAAGGTTTAATTTTCCGGGGGCATTTTCAAAGACGATTTCCGGATAGAGGCTTTCGGTATCCGGTAGCGGGCAAACCAGGTTAAGAAGTTCCCCGATATCGTTGTCGGTGCCCTGTGGAAGTGGCGAGGTAGCGAGGTGGCGAATGGTGAAATTTGGTAATTGTTTGCCGGTTTCTGCTTCAATCCTTTTCACGAGGGTATCCACGGCAAAAGTAACGCCATACAAGCTCCAGTGCATACCATATTGCGGAAAAAGCGGGTAGCGCGAAGTATCCTTCATCATCAGGAAATAACGGTTCATGTCCAGATAAGAGACACCCATTTCGGCCGAACGTTGCAGGAAGTATTCGTAATTTGTTTGTGATCTCCATTCGGGGTGGAAACGCCGGGGGATATATTCGGGACAGAAACTGGCTTTTCCCGGCTCATAAACCAGCAGTAAAGGGATGTGGTATGCTCTCAGACTGTCCTGGACGTTTTTCAGCCGTTCCAGTTTTTTATCAATGGTTGCTTTTCCGATAAAATACTTGCCCGTGTATTCGTGCAGATAATCCTCTTCATAAAGACAACTGTTTAGCCCCTGAACGAACCCTTTGGCATGGATTAACCCGAAGAGGCTGTAATCGAATTGGTTGTTAAGCCTGACCAGCGAATTATAAAAGCCGATATGGTCACTGAACCGGTCGGAAAAGGTTTGTTGAAAATCGCCCGAAAACCATCGCCTCCAGGTAAAATATTTCAAAACAGGTGGTTCGCCTTTCACAAAGTACCCTTTCAGCGGCGCTTCCGGGATGATCTTATAGTGGTACTGCACCGCTGGGAAAGCCAGCAGGGCAAGGATCAGGAAAAGAAGTATGAATTTAGCGGATCTCATCGGTTTATGGCTGTAAAATTAAGGAAATTTCGGGAACTGTCGATTGCAGACTTCCGGGATTGGATGCTTTTATATTGGTCTGGACGATTGCCTGGCCTGATACCTCATCCCCCTGACCCCTTCTCCGCACCGGAGAAGGGGAGCATTGGTTGCAGGGAATAACAACCCCGCAAGGGGTGGCATTGATGTAGGACTAAACGATGAGATCATCAATAAACCCCGACGGGGTGATACAAGGGGGTAGCATAAAATTAACGATTGGACGATTTAGGATTGCAGATTGAATTTTTTGATTGACGAATTACGATTGGAAGCTGCGAATCATCAATCGTAGTTTGTTCAATTCAATCGTAAATCTAAAATTATATAATCGTAAATGATGTTTTACTCAATTTATTGAGATATTTTACTCAGTATGTTAAGATAATGACTATTTTTGAAAAAAATCCAATATGTATAAACGACCCTGTTTAGAAATCATCAGGCAACGGCTTGAGTCATCCAGGCAATTTCTCCAGGTCCTGATGGGACCCCGGCAGGTAGGAAAAACTACGCTTATCAGGCAAATCCTGGAGGATTACCCGAACCCCTGGCATTATGCCTCTGCAGATGATGCTCTTTCCCCGGCATGGTTGCGACAGCAATGGGAAACCATCCGGGTGAAACTGTCGGTATCGGGATCAAAGGAAGCGTTGCTGGTGATCGATGAGATTCAAAAGATTGACGATTGGAGCAACCACGTTAAAATCCAATGGGACAAAGACACTTTCGATAAGATCCCGCTGAAAGTCATTCTCCTGGGATCGTCGCAACTGTTGATTCCGAAAGGATTGAGCGAGTCGCTTGCCGGACGTTTCGAGATACTTTACATTCCTCACTGGTCATATGCTGAAATGAAAACGGCCTTCAGTTACACCCTGGATGATTTTATCTGGTATGGCGGCTACCCGGGCTCTGCTTCTCTTAAGAACGATGACCAGCGATGGAAAGATTATATCCGCCATTCATTGATCGAAACCACGCTTATGCGTGATATCCTGCTTCTGACAAGGATTGACAAACCGGTGCTGCTCAGAAACCTGTTTGAACTCGGATGTGCCTGGTCCGGACAAATCCTTTCATACAACAAAATGATCGGCCAGTTGCACGATGCCGGCAACACCACCACGCTCGCTCATTATTTACACTTACTGAAAGGAGCGGGGCTTCTAGCCGGCCTGGAAAAATTCTCACAAGACAAAATCCGTCAGCGAGCTTCCAGCCCGAAATTCCAGGTATTCAATACCGCCCTGATGACTGCCATGAGTTCCGGATCGAAAGAGGAGATCATGAATCAGCATGAAACCCGGGGAAGATGGTTTGAATCGGCGGTCGGCACTCACCTTCTCAATCATGCATTAACCGATGGTTATACATTATCCTACTGGAGAGAAGGAAACCATGAAGTCGATTTTATCCTGCAACATGGCAAATACGTGGTAGCTGTGGAAGTGAAGAGCAAACGCGTCCGTTCATCCGCAGGCATGGTGATGTTTGCAAAAAAATATCCTCTGGCTGAGATGATCCTCGTCGGAGAGGAGGGAATCCCTGCTGAAGAATTCCTTTCCGTCTCACCTTCTATCCTGTTTCCGAAGGCCAGATGAATTTTTCCCTAGCCGTCATTGCAGGCCGGTCGAGTTTCGCTGAATGAACTGTCGCGCATGCTGGGTGAATCCGTGCCCACTCTTCAGCGATACATTGAACTGCTCGAAAAAGCGTATGTAAATTTTCAATATGAAAGGTGAACAGATCATACGTTCACAGTTTCACAACAACACCTCTATTGAACTGAATGTAAGCATGCTGACAAAAGGGGTCTACCTTGTAAAAATACAAACCGGGGCCGGACTTGAGAATAAAAAAATTAGTCATTCAGTAACAGGGTAACACAGCTGATTTTTCCAGACAGACATTCTTTACATTCTTAATAAGAAAGTTATACCGCGGATGCCGGATCAGATGATTTTCTTTGTATATTGTACTCGAATTTAAACCTGTAGTATAAACCAATTGAAAAACCGATGAAAAAAATTTTCCATTTATGCACGCTTTCCATTATTTTTTTAATGATGACAGCGAATGTTGGAAACGCTCAACAAATCCTGTGTGTTGACCGCGATGGAAGTTTCCAGAATCCTGGTGTCTATTCCGATGATTGGCAATACCTTCAGCCTGTCCTGGATGCATTGGGATACACCTATGACTATACCGAAGTAACCGATCTGGCCAATGACGGACCGAATGCAACCACTATGGCCCAGTATGCTATTGCATTCTGGTTTACCGGCGAAGTCTGGTCAAATAGTCAAACCCTCACCGATAACGATGAATATGAAATCCTGCTCTACCTTTCCCTCTATGGTGGAAACCTGTTGCTTTCATCCCAGGATTTTCTATATGATAAATATTCCAGCGCGGGGACACTCTCACCGGGAAGCCTTCCTTATGACGGGCTGGGATTGTTGGAGGTAGAACAGGATGTCTGGAATATAGAACCCGACACAGGAAATATCATAGGCGTTGCCGGTTCCTGTATTGAAGGCGTTCCGTTTACCGTCATTGATATCTATACCGAAGTTGCAGATGACGGGCTTTATATAGATAATATCCTACAGACAGAGGGAGATAATATGATGGAAATCATTTTCCCCGATCCGGTTGGCTATGGCGCTACCCAATGGAATTCCGGAACATTCAGGACTATCTTTTCAACTGTATCCTATGCTGCCATCCGGGATCTTGACCAACGGGCGGATGTACTGGATAAATCCATTACCTGGCTTCTGGGAACCACCGGAACAACATTGATAAAAATGGAGCCGTCAGATATGCTTGTATATCCCAATCCTGCAACGGCATCCGTAAGGATAGGATGCAAAGAAAAAATACACGGGATAGATGTTATTAACAGTACCGGACAGGTTATCGATCACATGAATATAGATGACAATTCAACTACGATCAATACCTCAGCCTATCATTCAGGGATACACTTTATCAGGGCAATAACAGATAAAGGAACTTTAACAAGTCGCCTGATCGTAAAATAAGGTCCTGCGTTTCCTGTATAAAGGTTGAGGTTCCGAATTCATATTCGCCGGGCGCCATACTGTAAAACTTTAACGCCAGGTTGGAAGTCGTAAAGGGAAATGAACAAATGTGGAATATCATTAAAACCGGTTTGGAAATCAGACAAAATCGATCCTTGAGGCTTTTTATTTATTGACCTTCATCATTAAAATTGACCTTTTCCGAAATCAGATACAACGGCCGGTTTCTCGATTCTTCGACACCCCGCCAAATATATTCGCCAATCACACCCAGTGTGATCAACTGAATCCCTCCCAGGATAAGGACCACAATCATGATGGATGTCCAGCCGGTAGGGCCGGTTCCGTTGACTAATTTATTCCAGATGAGGACGATGGAATATAGAAACCCGATCAAACTGACAATGATGCCCATGTACGAAATGATCCGGATGGGGGCAAATGAAAAGGAAACAAACGAATCGATGGCCAGCTTGACCAGTTTCGTGAAGGTAAAAGAGGATTTTCCCGAATGCCGCTCACTTTGCCGGTATCTGATGAAAGTCTGACGGAACCCGATCCAGGCGGCCATCCCAATGATCATGCGGTTGGTCTCCTTAAATTTGCTCCACTGCTGACAAACTTTTTTATCAAACAGAAAAAAAGCAGAAGGTCCTTCTTTGGGATAATTTTTCAATCCCGATGCTTTAATAAAAAGCTTGTAGAACGTCCTTGATAGAAATTTCCCAAGAAACGACTGCGCCCTTTTTTTACGGATTGTCCAGACAACTTCAAACCCCTCCTGCCATTTTTCAATCAATTCTCCTATTAATTCCGGTGGCTCCTGCAAATCGGCACTGATCACAATCACGGCATCCATGTTGGCGGCATTTTCAATTCCTGCGGAAATGGCAATGTGACTGCCGAAATTCCTGGATAATTGAATGGCTTTTATTTTAGGATCAGCCAACCCCAAGGATCTGATGACCGAAAATGTTTTGTCGGCACTGCCATCATCTACCAGCAAATAGGTAAAATCAACTCCATGAAGGGCACCGGTTACCTGATCCAGTTTCAAAATTAACTTTTCAAGATTGTCCTGTTCATTGAAACAGGGAACAACGATGGTTATAGATTTCCGGTTCATGTGTTGAATTTCATTGTTTTCTCATCCTCAAAAACTTTGCAGGAACGCCTGCATAAACGGCAAAAGGCTGAACATCCCTTGTTACGACCGAACCAGCGCCAATAATGCTGTTACGCCCAATGGTAACACCGGGTAAAATAACCGATCCTGTTCCGATATCAGCTCCATCCTCAATCACCACCGGTTCGAATTTCAGTGGCAGTTCAAGTACGGCAAGTTCAGGGTCCAGGTCATCATGATGCGAGGTAAGAATTTTAACCATTGGTCCGATCCCGACTGCATTCCCGATTTTCAGGCCGCCGGCGCTGTGAAAAAAACATCCCTGTCCTATCCATGTGTCTGTGCCGATCTCCATCTGTGATTTATAATACCCTTTCAGGATTGAATTGTGGCCAATATAAATATTGGAACCGAGAAGGATATTTTCCGGATGAAAAACCAGCACGCCTGGTTCAAAGATCACGTTATCCCCGATCGATTTAAAATCGCCCGGACTAAACCTGCCATCTCCGTGGGAACGATATTTCTTGATTGTGTCCATGATTTGTTTTATTGTATCAACGACGTTAACTGTTTGCAAACCGTAATGATTTCAGCTTCATTGACATAGTGGCTGAGGGGCAATGCAAGTCCCTGTCGGTATGAAATCACCGAATTAGGAAAATCATCTTCATGTAGGTGATATTTCTCCCTGTAAAATTGCAGTAAGTGTAAAGCATTTGCCCCATAATTTGTTTCAATGCCTTTTTCAAGCATTGCTTTTTTCAGGTCGTCGCGGTTAATCTTTGAATCGAGTAAAACATGGTACGTTTGATATACATTCTTTCGGCCGGCAATCAATGCAGGTGTTTTTAAAAAAGGCACACCACTCAGCCGTGTGTTATAACCATCGGCGACCAGGATACGCTCCTGGATAAAGGCATCAATAACAAGCATTTGAAAATATCCGAGGGCTGCCTGAAAATCGGTCATCCTGTAGTTAAACCCCGCAAAGGTGAAATCGATTTTCCCGTTGGTCAATTCAATTCCATGATTTCGCAAGGCCCGGAGCTTTGCTGCCAGGCTATCGTCGTTGGTAACAACAGCGCCGCCCTCGCCGGTTGCCTGTGAAAGGGAAACCGTGACGCGTGACAAATGCAGATCAGATTTTCTCCAGGTAATATCCCTTCACATTGTTGATTTTAATCTGGAAAAGGTCGAAAAACATGCCGATCCCATGGCGGAAAACCCGGGCGTTGACTATTTATCCATTCTCTTTTGCCAGTCGTTGGGATCCCGACTGGTATGAAACAACGCTTCGATTTTAACGGATCCCTCAACTGAATCAACCCTGTAATGAATCATGTAAGGAAACTTTTTTAACGGCATGCATCGAATATCATCATACCGTAAAGCAAAGTTCATTGCAGTTGATTGAAGTTCCTTTGAATGTTGTTTTACTGTGCTGAAAAACTTTTTGCCCAAACCGTGTTGTTGGTTTTCATACCAATCCATAGCTTGCAAAAGATCAAAATAAAAATCAGGATTGAATTCAAGGATAAATTTCATTTTTTATCCACGATTTTTTGTTCAATCTGATCCCAGGTCAAATACCTTTCCGGATTGTTTGCGTATTTTTTTATCCGGCTCCTGACAATTTCTTTATGATTCTCGGGAATCTCCATTTCCTGACTGATTTTTTTATTCAGGCTGGCATATTCCAGCAGACTTTTAATTGCATTGAGGAGGTTAATGTCATCTATTTGCTTGAACTGCTCAATAATGTGGGCTTTCTGAGTCTGGATATCCATCGCTGTTTTAACATTTATGTCATCACAAAGATCGTGAAAATATCTGATTTCTATTGCCGGTAAACGGATTATGCGAGCTTTATTTCGCCTTCACGGATTTTTCGTAAATATTCCTTCTGTTCCTCCAATGTCATGGTCGATAATTTTTCGGCCAATTTTTCCTTGATCTGTCGGAAATATTTAACCGTATCAAACGATTTTTTAGTCATTGTTTAAAATTCCAAAAAATCATATTGGTATTGTAAAATTCGATCTCCTCAATCGCATCCAGAACATGCAGAACCCGGGCCCGGTCACCAGTATTATCTTGCATAGATTAACACCTTTTCGTGTTCAACAAAAGGACGGATGTGTTTCGATAGTCCATTGGAAGAGACCAGATCGACTTTTTTCTTAAGAATGGATTCAAGGTCAAATTTCATTTGAACGAACTCAAGTCCGATTGGTTTTGTGTAATCCAATTCTACCAAAATGTCAATATCACTATCAGGTGATGACAGGCTGGTAGCATATGAACCAAAAAGAAAGGCTTTTTTCACTGGCTTATCAGTAAAGTACTGTCTGACCAGATCGAAGTTGATTAAAGTGGGTTCCATGGCTGATTTAGCATTTATATCATCACAAACTTACATAATAATTGCGATTCATACACGCACCGCATAAAAATCAGAGGCCACAGCCTTACCTTTATAGTGATAACGAGCTCTTAGCTCAATGTTTAAAATAATCTATAAAGACATGAAAAAGGTCTGTGGCCTCGATGTGCATAAAGATACGATATTTTTGTGCATTTTGGCCGAAAACGGTCAAACATTTTTAAAGGAATTTGGCATGCTCACTGCTGCGGCTTTAGTTGGCCGGGCCGGACTGAGGCCGCGCAATGACGAAAGCGCCAAAAAAATCAAAAGCGGTTCGGGTAGTTGGCATGGTGGGGGGATTTATAGAGAAAAGATAGTGAAAATATCTGATTTCTATTGACCGTGAACGGGAATATGATGTTGTTTTTCCTATATTTGTGTGCATTGCTGAACATAACATCCCCGCATATCCCCGCATATCCATGATCCATAATAAAAAGGTTGTAGTTGTCATGCCGGCCTATAATGCTGAAAAGACATTAGAGATGACGATATCTGACATCCCCGGGCATATTGTCGATGATATTGTCCTTGTTGACGATGCAAGTACGGACAACACTTTTGAATTGGCCGGCACATTGCCGATTACCACGGTGGTCCGCCATGATAAAAACAAGGGGTACGGGGGAAATCAGAAAACGTGCTATAATACCGCATTGGGCTTAAACGCGGATATTGTGGTCATGCTTCATCCCGATTATCAATACACCCCGAAATTAATTCCGGCCATGACCGAATTGATCGCCTGTGGGCTTTATCAAGTTGTTATTGGTTCCCGCATCCTGGGAAAGGGCGCGCTGAAAGGGGGGATGCCCCTGTATAAATACATTTTTAACCGGATGCTGACGTTTTTTCAGAATTTTCTGATGAACGAGAAACTATCGGAATATCATTCCGGTTACCGGGCATTTTCGCGCACGGCGCTTGAATCCATAAACTATGAAGCCAATTCTGACGATTTTGTTTTTGACAATCAAATGCTTTCCCAAATTTTTTATGCGGGATATGAAATTGCCGAAATTACCTGTCCGACCAAATATTTCAAAGAGGCTTCTTCCATAAATTTCAGAAAAAGTTTTATTTACGGGTTAGGGGTAATGAGAACATCGATTGCTTATTTTCTCCAAAAAAACAGATTGGCAAACTTTGAGATATACAAGAAGAAAGCATTATAAAGATAGCGACGTTGCGCCTCTGAACGGGAAGTCGTGACGCGCGACGAATGCAGATCAGATTTTCTCCCGGTAATATCCCTTCACATTGTTGATTTTAATCTGGAAAAGGTCGAAAAACATGCCGATCCCATGGCGGAAAACCCGGACGGTCGACTTTTCCTGGTTGCTCAACCGGACCGGGATACGTTTGATTTCGAAGTTTTGTTTCAGGGCGATATAAAGCACTTCCACATCAAATGCAAAACCATTGATCCTGGCGTGTTTGAAAATAAAATCAGCAATTTCTCCCCTGAAACCTTTGAGCCCGCACTGAGTATCAAAAAAATTTGCTGTCACAATTGTACCGACAAACCGGGTAAAAAACACACTTGTGAACTTTCTTAACCCCGAAATCTCCTCTAAATATAAGGATCCTTTTAAGTTCCGGTCCCCGATCACCAATTGGAATTCCTTAAAATCGAGGTATCGTAGCATTATGCCGATGGCATCGAGCTCATAGGGAATATCAGCGTCGGTAAAAATCCTGAACAATCCTCGTGCTGCTTTCATTCCGGTACGCACAGCCGCACCCTTTCCCATGTTCTTTTCGTTAAAGCAGAAAACACAGTTTAGTTTATGGCATACTGATTCTGTTGCTCCCTGGTCGTTACTTCCATCATCCACAACGATTACCTCCCAGGTATAATCCTGCTTATGCAAGTAAGAAATTAAAACTGGAAGGTTTTTTTCTAAAATACCAGCGGATGCAAAAGCCGGTACAACGACACTAAGATATACTGAATCTGACATTTTATATTTTTTTCCCCAGATATTGACACGCTTTGTCCAAATCGGGCCCTGTACATTTGATAAAACGATAAAACGCCAATTTCTTGTTTATCCCAAATACTTTTGACGAAGTAGAATTGAAAAAATATTTCAGTACTGTTTCAATTTCTTCAGCAGTATTGACGTGTTCATATTGCATTAATATTTGGTAATTCAATCTGTACAGGCGCTTGAATTCATATCCTGTAAATAAGGTTCCCAACTTCCATAAAATTGTACCTTCATTGGGAATAGCTACCCGCAAGGAGCCGCCTTTTTTTAGCAAAGTGCATGCCTTTGCAACTACTTCGGGTAAATTCAGGATGTGTTCAAAAACAGCAACAGAGGTTATCCTGTCATATTTGCTTCCATCGATGATCTCGTTGATATCTGAATAGATATTACGCACGCTGTTCAGGTTGGACGATTCACGATATAACTCAACAAAGGGTTCAACGATATCATAATTCCTTACAAGGGGTTCAAATGGCAACTGGTTTAACGTGCCTGCACCTATTTCAAGCGTATCCATGCCGCTGTTTTTTTCATCCTGAACATCTTCGGCCACTTTAACATGCAGCCATCTCTCCAGTCTCATCGATAAACTGGTCGCATTTGTTTCCCCCTGTCTATTTTTTTTGTAATGTAATTCATAAATAGAGCTGAATTCAGGGGGGAGTTCCTCTCGTTTTTTTGGAAAATTGTCGAGTACAGAATATGTCATTTTTCAGAAAAATTGGCAATAGAAATCCAGGAGTAAAAAAAATTAAAACCAAAGATTATGCAAGAGATCAGTACTGGTGAATTTTTCTCCATGATACCCGTTGATTCGTAAGACAGACAATTTATAAGTAAAATATCCTATTTCCCCGGTTCCACATGTTTGAAATAATAACCGTATTCAAATCTATGCCGGGATACTGAACGATGAAAGATGTTGCGGGATTTCCTTTCCGGGTATCATAAATGGTAAACTCGATCATTTCATCCGGGGGATATTCGGCTTCGATATGATTTATTTTTATCGTGACGGGGTTTTTGGTAGGTGCCTGTTTTACCCTGAAGCTAACCGTAAAGAGTTTATACGTTGAATAATATTCTATCAGTGCCCTGTTGGCGAAGTGATTCACCACTGAATCCTGAGGCTGGATTGGCGCCATTTGGGCCATGACCAACAGTATGTCTTCCGACTTTTCGGCCTGACGCATGGTCAAAAAGTATGGTGTCATTTTCGATTTCTTTGAATAATCCAGGAAATAAGCAGCATCACGTCCAACAGGATAAGTGATCCCGTTTTTTGCCTCGAAATATTCATACCAGTTAAAATCCTGCTCGGTTAAACCGCGTGCACAATAAGAGGGGTTCTCCCACAAATCTTTTGCATAAAAGGGGGTACCGGCCGGAATTGATTGAAATTCATCTGTTTTTAAAAGTTCATCGACTGCATGGAAGCGCAAATTTGCACTGCGTATATCCTTTGCAATGGTATAATTCGAAAAATCGGTCAGTACGGAACACATAAAAAATCCAAAGACAAAAATAGAAATTATGATCTTTTTAACAATCCTGCTGAAATTAAACAGGTTCACAACATAGCTGAGCAGGAGGGTGAGGAAAAGCAACGTTCCGAAAAAAGAGAAAAATGTTGTTACATAGCCGATCATATCGCCATTTTCAACGAAATGACGGTATTTCACAGTTAACGCCAATGGGATGTGCGGTACAAAAATCAACAGTATGGCAATACCCAATCCCGCCAGCAACTTTTTAATCTTAATCGCCGGAAGGGCATCCAATAATTTATATCCAAGAAAAGAGACAAATAGCCCCTTAACGATCCACTCCACTTTGGCGCTTAACATCAGTTTCAGAAGTACCGGGGAGTAACCGGTAATCAGTTCTGATTTGTCCCAGAAAACATAATGGGAAGTTTCATAAACAGTGATGGGAAATGAAGAGTAGGCCAATCTCCATAAGAAATAGAAAAACGATGGAATGGTGAATTTTGTAGCATCAAAGCTGGTTCCTGCGTATTGGGAAGGATGATAAATCCGGAAGACAAAATATGCGGTAAGATAGAGTATTCCAATGACCAGGAAAGGCAGGAATTGAAGGAGGATAATTTTAATTTTTTCTTTGGGATGACCTTCTTTCTGTAAATTATTGGCAATAACAATGATGAACACAAATAGCAAAAACAAAATATAGGTTTCATAAAACAACAGACCAATCCCAAATAGTAACGCTGCAAAAATCAAATATCGTTTCCTGTCGATTTGATGGTAACGGATGAGGAAGTAAACGGAAGCGAGAAGCAGAAAAAAAGAAAATGTGAAATAAAACGGGTATGAAACAAACAGACTGGTATGCTTTGAAATCTGCATGGTAAAAAGAAACAGTAAGAGGTAAAAAATGGCCATTTCCTTTGATTTGGTAACCATGAAGACAATTTTTGCAAACAGCAGGAAACATAAAATCAGGGGAATATACTGAAATGCCTTTATAAACGCCATATTGTCATATAAATAGGGCAAATTGTACAAGGGTTTTACCAGGTAAAAATAAAAACGTCCGGCCACCTCTGCGAACATTTGAGATTCGGCAAAAACCTGCCCCCTGCGTGTTACCAGGTAAAAATGGAAATCATCAGCCGTAGCAAATCCGGTAAACAACAAGGGAAAAAATGTTATAATGGCAATTGCGATTAATAACAGGTAGATCAGCTCTTTGTTTTTTGTTACAAAATTCTCATTCATATCTTTTTCCTTGAAATTTACCGGATTTAAAACCTGAAATAAATAAACGGGCTGAACCCTGATGATGTAATGGTTGCCTCGCTTAGAATAAATAAGAGGATGGCGATGATGGAAAAGGCGATCATCAGGCCGTTACCGGGATTGAAATAGAGTTTTTCAATCCAACCCTCTGCCTTTTTAAAAGCGCCCCAGAAAGAGAAAAAGATGGCAATGCCCAACATGGTCCAGAACTTTGGGTTGAGCCATATCGTGTTTTCGCCTCCCTGAAAAAGGAAGAGCCTGCGGATTAGAAACCAGGCCTCATCGGGTGTTTGTGACCGAAAGATCAGCCATCCGATCATCAGGAAGAAAAAAGTGATGACAATGGATGGGGTTTTTCCGGCCTTTTTCAGATACTTTACAAGGAACAGCTTATCGAGGATGAGAAACACGCCCATGTAAGCGCCCCACAGGATGAAGGTCCAGGCGGCCCCGTGCCAGAAACCACACAACAAAAAAGTCACGGTAGTGGCAATGAGGTAGATAATTTTATCGGCGCGCAGCTTTAGGTAATGTTCTTTGGGAAGTTTTCGGGAGGTGGCGTAGGCCAATGGAAGGAAAATGTAGTCGCGAAACCAGAATGACAGGGTTATGTGCCAGCGGCGCCAGAATTCGGTAATGCTTTGGGAAACATAGGGAAAGTTGAAGTTTTCGGGCAGCCTGAAGCCCAACATCCGTGCTAATCCGATGGCCATGTCGGAATAGCCGGAAAAGTCGAAATAGATCTGGAACGTGTAAGCAATCGCGCCGATCCAGGTGATGCCACTGGATAATTCATCGGGAGTGAGTGAAAATATCTCGTTGACGGTAACTCCAAGAACATCGGCAATCAGAACCTTCTTGGCCAGGCCAATGATGAAGCGGTAAAACCCGGTAAGGCGGTAATCGATGTTCTCTTGTTGCGACCTGTCATCGATCTGTGAAGAAATTTGACCTGGTCTTACAATCGGTCCCGATAACAGTTGGGGAAACATGAAAATGTATAGCGCGTAATCCTGGAATTTCTGAAAAACCGGGTGATGTTTTTTATACACATCCAGTGTATATGACAATTTTTGAAAAGTTATGAATGAAATACCCAAAGGAAGGGCAATTCTGGCCCATTCGGATGGTTTCGACCCAAACCAGGAAAGGATGATTTGAAACTGGTCGACGAAAAAGTTCATGTATTTGAAATAGAGCAACAGGGCCAGGTTCAGAAGAACGGACATCCAGAATAATGCCCTCCGTACCGATCCGGTTTTCAGGTTCATCTGCCTGATAAGCACAAAATCGACCAGTACCGAACCCATCACGAAAAAAACAAACTTCGGGGCGCCCCAGGCATAGAAAAAGATACTGGCAATGAGTAGAAACCAATTTTTGATTTTCTGGTCAACAATATAATAAATGATCAGAAAAAGGGGTAAGAAATAAAGTAAGAACAAACTGCTGCTAAAGATCATGGAGCTATTTATTTTTGGTTTTTAAGTGCATCGGTAAATAATCCAATCGCATCAATTCGCACCATCTCTTCAAGTGGAATTTTTCTTTCGATGGCTTTTTTCTTTATCGCCTCAAGCCAAATGAATGACTCCGCCGCAGAGCAGCGGAGTATCTTCGGGAATTATTTCTTATTCGCCGCAGAGCGGCGGGGAACTAACCCCAAAAGAGATTAGAACTTGATTTTATCTTTCGTTCAATCTCACGGATTTTATTTCCCGAAGATGTATCAAATTCTGCATAAGCCGTCTCTATGAATCCGGTTCCAGGATCCCCGCCACCGGCTCCAACCTGAAACAGAACAACAATATTTTGACGTTCAACCGCGTCTTTAAAATTTATTTCGCTGGTGGTTTTAACCTTTGTGAACGATTCAGGGAATATTTCTTTATTATAATACCAAAACTCCTTATTACTGAAAAGTGTATCAATAATTCCTTGATCCCACCATCCCCAGAAAAAACTATCGCCGATAAAAAGACAAGAAGGCTTAGAAATTATGGGGTCATAATCGACCCTGAACTGCGGGTATGCCAATGAAACATGCGGAGCATCCCAAATCAGATTCATTGTTTTATTGATATCATCATCATTATGACGCGGTTGTTGTGAAATTTCAATGCCAGTCATAACCAGTTTAGGCATATTTATACCGGTTTTCGCTTTTATATAACGGGTTGCTGAATCTGCGGCAAGCCATGACCCATAATCAGTCCAATGAACACCTGTAGTAGGGAACAGGGCATATTTTGTAGTATCTTTCATTTGTCGGAACCATGGGTTGAAATCAAGAACATTAACGCCCTCTTCAGCGGCTTTCAGGGTAAAATAATCCCGACCCGTTTGTTTGCGCTGCATTTTTAAAAACCGGTCTGGTATGCGTTCAGGGCAATAGGATCCTTTATCCGGTGGTATAAGAACAAACAGAAAAATTTTTCTTGTTTTCCACAAAACATCCTGGATAACTTTTAACATCCTGACTTTCTCATCAATTAATTTTTTACCAAGGAAATCCTGACCCAAATACCCACGAATATACCCTGTCGCAAAAAGTTCACCTTTTTTCCCTACAACTACCCTTTCGGCATGTGGTATTGAAAAAAAACTAAAATCTATCTGGTTATATAGCCTAACCAGAAAAGGTCGGAACCCGATGGAGTCATTAATATGTTTTTGATAATTAATCTGATAAGTGCCATTGAACCAGGATGAATCAGAAAATTCCGGTAATGGTGCAGATTCAAAAAACCCACGGAGAGGTTTTAGATTAAACGAGTTAAATTCTTCTTGAAAAGACGGTATGCAAATCAAACCCAATAACAAAAAAAATATTCCTTTTTTAATAATGCCCATACCGTGCAAATGTAAAAAAATTCATCGATATGTAACAGGATGTGAAGGCTGATTTTCAGTATCAAGGGTCATCAATAGCCGGTCAACAAACCCATACCCCACATTCCCGTATCCTGCGTTGGTTTGCATAATGACAATTGCCTGGACGCGGCCAACCGTTTCCCGCAGGTTGATAAACCGGGTTTTCCTTCCGGTGGCGTAAGAACCGTAATATTGATCTTCGTCGTAGTACCAGAAATCGCGATTGGAGAAAGTATGGGCAATATAACCTGCATCGGACCAGGTGAAATAGAAGCTATCGCCGATAAACAGGGCCGCCGGGCGGACTGTTAACGTTTGTGCTGTATATCTCACTATCGGATAGGCCATGGGAGGATGAGGAACGGGAAAGATCAGGTTCATCCCATCCGCTATGTCTGCATCCCGGTCCCGGGCATTTTTTGATACGATCACATCGTCCTGCACAAGGTCCACCCATGGCTGTTGCAAACGGGCTTCCAGGTACCGGCTTAAGGAGTCGAAAGCTAAGTACGACCCGAAGCTGCTCCAATGGATGCCCGTTTTGGGATAAAGCACATACCGCGCCGTGTCTTTTATTTTCAGGAACCAGTCGTTGAAATCGATGAAATTTACCCCGGCCGCTTCAAACCCTGATTTGTAGGATAAATAATTGGTTTTGCCTGATGCAGGTTTTCGATAACGTGAAGGGATTTTTTCGGGATAAAACGATCCTTTGTCCGGTGGGAACACAACGACCAGTAAAACACGATGGCCTTTCCAAAGAAGGTCCTGAAGCCGGCGGACCTGTTCTGCCCTGGCACGAACTGGCCCGTCGCCGATAAAATCCTTTCCCGAATATGCATTGAGGTATGGCTCTTCGAACAGATATTGGTCAATCCCAACCACCACCTGGTGCGAATGGGCCATTGAGAAGAGGAAAAAATCGGTCTGGTTGTACAACCGGGCAAACCACTCCATGAACCCGACGGTACGGTTGAGATAAAGGGACCATTGGTCCTGAAACGAACCCGACAGCAATTCCGGCCAGGTAAATTCCGGCTTTTCGGCCGGTTTAAAATATCCTTTCAGGGGAGAGAGATAAAAGGGCCGGGTAACCTTCTGAATCAGGGGCATCAGCATGACTGCGAAAAGCAGGAAAAAGCAGATCTGTTTGACCTGGCGGGCGATGCTGTTCTTCATTTCCCTGTTTTTGCTTCAAAGGTAGGTGAATTTCCTTACTTTATTGAAATTCAAAAAGCTTGATCTCGATATCATCCACCAGGACCTCTTTCTCGCCCCGGCACCAGAAATAGGCCTGAACAACGTCCGTAGGATCTTCCAGGTATGGGGCCATATAATCCATACAAACCTGGTTCCATTCATTTGGCTTAAGGTTTTCTTTATCCAGCGAGATCAAACGGTACTTATAAGCTGCTCCTTTCTGCATACAGGTAACCACCAACGCAACGCCAACTTCTTCGGGCTTACAGGTGAAATAGATAAATCCGCATGCCTGGACCCAGGCAAAATCCTGCTGAGAGAGTTGGTTGTATGGAATTTTGATCCCAGGCGAAAATTCATTCGTTTTATTCAGGTGCATGGAATACTTTCCACTTCTGGCCGTATCCATGCAGAAATCCTGGGTATTGGCAGGATCCGCATCTTCGAAATCATACCTGGCCAGCATTTTGGCCGTAAACTGGTCCGAAACCGGTAATCCCTCCCGGTCTTCATTTTTCCCTACCGGAACCAGATACATTTTATCCCGGTCACTGACTGAAGTTTTACCAAAAGTTCTCCAGTAATAGCTTTTTGTCATTCGGGAAGCATCAATGATCCCATGGGTGTATTGCCAGGTCTGAAATAAATTAAATCCTATAAACAAGATAAGAATTGTAAAAACAACTCCCCTGATATACCGTTTCCATCCGGCAATACAGGAAATAAAAGCGCCTAAGGGAATTGATAAAACCACATAGTATTCCATCATGGTACGCTGCCCGAAACTTCCCCCATACCACCAGGTAGGCCAGCTTGCAACGATCAGCAGATGAACGGTAAAAATCAGAAAAAAGAGAATAAACCCTTTTCTCCACAAAGGTTTTTGATCATTCTCCTTTAAAGAAAAGAATTGAATGGCCATCGGAATGAATCCGAGGATGGCAAAAATCATGACCGGGGTATAGATCAGCCAGCCTTTTCTGTACGAAAACAGTACTTCTGACAGATAGGGAGCAATCCATTCGAGCGCTTCCCCTTTTTCATAGCTGTAATACAACCAGGTTCCGGCATGCAGTTTCCAGTACAACAGTTGAAATCCGATCAGGATGGCGACCAGAATTATCATGCTCAGAACTTGCCGGTAATTTCTCCCGATGAGTTCCATTTTTTTCGCAAATCCCGATTTGCCCCACAATCCCCAGAGTAAGGGCGCCAGCATAATGATACCGGAAGTGGGCCTGATAAGGATGGACATCCCGCATAAAATTCCGAGTGGAACAGCATACCTGAACTTGGGATTTTCATGCCATTTGATAGTCAGATAAAGGATGATGGCAAAAACAGTAAAAAGGTAATTGTGTGGCATCGCATTGTCGAGGGTTGTCAGTTCGAAATAGTTGGTCCCTAAAACGACAACCAGAATGGTCCCCGCCGCAACCGGATCACTGAAAAAATGCAGCAACGCTTTCCGGAAAAACCATAATCCGATGAACGTATAGAGGACGCCTCCAAGGGCAATTGAAACCTGATAAGGAAGAGAAAATCCATCAGCGGGATAACCGAACACCTGAGCAAACAGGTGTCCTGTAAAAAACAGGGGAGAATAAAGGATGGATAGTCCCATCGGGTATTTCATCACAAAATCGCCGGCAGGGCCCATATAGGCCTGATAAAATCCAAGGGTCGGGTTGTATGTATCCAGGATGTGCTGGACCCAGGAGAAATTCTTTATTCCAAGGTCATGATATATAGTGTCTGTAAGAAATCCTCAAACTTTCAGTAAATCAGAGGTTTATTGT
>DYSO01000263.1 GCA_020718225.1 Draconibacterium orientale
AGAACAAGATAGCGACTTTCCAGATCGCTTGATGCCATCATTGCCGCGGAGTTGGGATCAAACTCGGAGATATCCATCACGTCATTGGCCGCTTTCTGGTAGTCTTTCAGGAGAATTGTCAGATTATGCAATTTCTTGGCCTCTTCTGGTGCGGCGCTCTTTTCCATTTGGCTGAGTTTTTCGATATTGGCCGCCATGACCTGTTTTTGTATCTTTACCAACCCGGCAACTTTTGTTTTTTCCGTATTGATGGCGATCCAGTTTATCATTTTGTTGATATTGCCCTGCACGGATTCCATCTCCTGATGTATGCGGGCAAGGGCCTGGTAATCTCTGAAATTGATTTGATAAATGCTTGAGAGGGCATTTTTCTGGGATGCCATTCCCTGAAAGGACAAACCGGCCATAACCAGCATCAAAATAGTCACAACGCCTGGACCAATCAGAAGTTTCTTCTTCAAACTTGCAAGATTGAGAATGTTCACGATATCCCTCCCCTTCTATATGCCATCAGACCGCCAACAAAAAACTACGCAGATATCCAGCGCTGATTGATCGGTTTTTGGAAGGAAATTTACACTCTGATGAAAAGCCCGTTTATACCGCGCCTCATTGTCGTAAACAATTTTACGACAATGAGATCGCAGAAAACGGCCATGATTATAATTTTTTGTGGTATCCACACCCTACGAATGTTTCGGTATTGGGAACCCTTTTGGCGTAGGAAATTTTAAATTCGGTTGACTTGGTATCGGGATTGGTCCATTTGTAGCTGTACCATCCCGACCCGGGTCCCTTGACTATTTCCACCATATCCCGGATGAGGTATTTCCCGTCGGGATCTTTGATGTTAAAAATGTTTTTCCCGTCCATTACCGGGAGTTTGCCATGGGCCAGATAGGTGCCGTCGAATTTAATATAAAAAATAAAATATTCGCCGTCTATAAAACCACTGTTGCGATCATGAAACGCCTTAACTGCGGCATCCTGACCATTCTTCTGAATGTATTCAATCGCTTTATTTACCTGTTGGACGGCCTTTTCGGCCCTGGCCTTGTCCTCGGGGGCGTGTTTGAAATCGGCGGAAAAGGCTGACTGGCTCAAACAAAAAATTGCGACCGCACATACTGCAACAACAAAAAACAAACGACCTTTTTTCATAACTTCTCCCTCCTGTTTTAGAATTTAAATACACTGCCCGGCAACGGGCCCCTATTTTGAATTTTCTTCACAAAATCAATTATTCCGTGTTTTTTTGCTCATCTATTTTATCAGATTGTATTTGTCAAGCGATATTACGCCCGGCTTCCCTGCGTCCGGCAAGCGAAGCAAGGGCAACGCCTTCATTGCGCTCATCCATGCCTAAGCAGAAGGGGATTTATATTTTCTTCCCCCCAGTTCGGCGGACCTTTTGGTTGCCTCTTCCACAG
>DYSO01000135.1 GCA_020718225.1 Draconibacterium orientale
TAAAAGCAGTCCTGCTATCTGTGGATTCGGGGTCCGAATTGGACTCTTTGGTACACGCAGAAATACCCACCCCAAAAAGGATGAGGATTAAAAGTCCAATACTGATTGATCTTTTCATTGTGGTTTTTTTATTTACGGTGTAACAATAAAGGAATAAGGATTTTTTACACGTATTGATGATATCGGAGTCTAACCCTCCGCCGGGGTGTTATTCTGATGAAACAAAATCAATAATCCGGTCGGCAAGCCGGCTTGCCCCGATACGAAAAAGTTCCGGATTTAACCAATCATCTCCCATGACCTCTTTTACAAGCCAGTAGTAGTTTAATGCTTTATCTGGTTCGGATATGCCCCCGGCAGCCTTGATACCGACTTTTTTCCCTGTTTTCAGATAATGTTCCCGGATCATCAGAAGCATAATAAAAACCGCCTCTTCCGTTGCAGCCGGCGTGACCTTTCCGGTACTTGTCTTAAGAAAATCAGCGCCGGTTTCAATGGCCAATTCACTGGCTTTTGCAATATTTTCAGGAGTCTGAAGTTCTCCGGTCTCCAAAATAACCTTTAGTGTTTTTCCAAGGGTCAATTCCCGCATGGAATCGAGTTCCCTGTAAACGGTCGGATAATCCTTTTCAAGAAACGTACCCCTGGAAATTACGATGTCAATTTCATCGGCGCCCTGTTGAAGTGCATACCGGATCTCATCCAGTTTCAATGAGAGTGGTTGTTGTCCACTGGGAAAAGCAGCAGAAACAGTAGCTGTACGGATGGGTGTTCCCCCGAGCGCCTGTTTGGCCGTGGCAATAAAAGGGGAATAGATACAAACAGCCGCAGGATAGGGGAGCCCTTTTTCTTTAAAAGAACAGGCTTTTTTGCAGAGCATCCTGATTTTTTCGTGATGGTCCGATCCCTCAAGGGTTGTCAGGTCAATAAATGAGGCCAGCTCCCGGATCTCTTTTTTCATTTGGGCCATTGCCGGACGGCGCACCAAAATCCGGGATAACGATTCACTGAGCGTCGAAAAACTGATTCCTGATAACAATGAAAATGAAAACATGAAGGATGGATTCTGGATAAATTAAAAACTAAAGCTGATCCCCAGACTGGGCATGAATGGCATCTGGTCAATCCGGGTATAGGAAACGCGGTCGAAATAAAAAATGTTCTGCTGGTTCAGCGCATTGGTAACACTGAGGTTGATTTCAAGTTTCATTGTTTTTCCCAACATGAAGATTTTTTTAAGGTTAACATCGAGCCTGCTGTAGTAAGGAAGCCTGCCCATGTCGTAGTCGCTGTACAGGATGCCCAGTTCCCCGTTTTCGGTGACATAGCTGGAACCCATGTCGTTAAAGGTCATCATTTCATAAAAACCCGCGGTTTGAGTGAACGGGAACCCGGAACCGTAGTTATAACGGACATCCAGTTCCCAGTCGGATTTTTTTCCAAAATAAAAAGTGCCGACAAGGTTCAGGTTATGCCGACGGTCGTAAGGAGGTACAAAATCGATCACACCATCGTTGCGATGGATATAACCCAGTGAATAGGTAACCCATAAGTGGATTTTCTTCCAGTCGTACTTCAGCGATACGTCAACTCCTTCTGCATCGCCGGTTTCAAGTACAAAATCTTTTTTGTAATAATCGGGGATATTGGCATTTTCCGGAGTGTCGTCGTAGAGTTTGTTGCGGTTCAGGCTGGTGAGTTGCGGATAATACTTGTAGTATCCTTCCACATTGAGTGAGAAATTTTTCAGGAAATCCAATTCAAATCCTAAAACTACTTGAGAAGATCGCTGCAATCTGTTTTTTACCGTTTTGCCCATGAATTCGGTGGGCAGGTTCATCGGGCTTGTTATAAAACCATAGAAGAGGTTTACCACATCTTTGTCGTAGGTGGTGCTGATCAGGTTTTGGGAATACATCCCTGCTGCCATTTTTAGCCGGAAGTTCCTGGCAACATTGTATTTAATGGCCAGCCGGGGTTCAAACGACAAGGTAGAAAGGGACGCATAATACTGCAACCGCAATCCGGGTTCAATGATGAACTTCCCGGGAAGCCATTTATATTTTACGAAGAGTGACACCTCGGTGCTGTTTTGGGTATAATCAATTTTTCGGTTGACGATGTTATAAAAATCGAAAATTGTTTTATATCCCGACAGCTCCAAACCGTATTTTAACGCATCGCGACCAAAGAAATAGGTAAAATTCAATCCTCCGTTAAAACCGGAAATGGAGCTTGACCTGGCCGATTTATCGATTTCCTGTAAAACAACCTGATAGGTGGAATAGGCAAAATTGCCCTCGATCAGTACTGAACTTTTACCCGGGATGGCAAGAAAATTCAACCCGCCGCCGTACGAAGTCCAGTTATAATCCTGCAATACTTTGTAATTAACTTTATCGTCAAACCGGAATCCGAAAAGACTTACTTTGCTGCCATTGGGGGCATTGATGGCAATCTTTCCGTAAATATCGAGATAGTTATAAGGGAGCCCGTTTTCGTCGATATAGCTATAAAAAATTTTACTTGATTCGGCAAGGTAGGAGTTTTTAATGGAGAAGATAAAGGTTGCGTTTGCTTCATCCTCATTTTTTTGCCTGTAGATTGGCCCTTCCAGCAGGATTTTGGCCCCGAAGGTACTGGCGTCGATTTTTCCGGAAAATCTGTTCTTATTACCGTCGCGGGTGGTCACATCCATCACGGAAGAGATTCTGCCGCCGTACTCAGCGCCAAAACCGCCGGTATAGACCTCCACATTTTTAAGCATATCAACATCGAATACCGAAAAAAGCCCGATGGAGTGAAACGGGTTGTAAACGATCATACCGTCGTATAAAACTTTATTTTGAATGGGGGGGCCACCCCTGATATACAACTGTCCACCCTGGTCGCCACTGAAAATAACCCCGGGAAGAATCTGAAGGTATTGGGCAAGGTCGGGTTGACCTCCGATGGTCGGGATGGATTGAATCTCTTTTGGGGTGATCTTAATAATACTTGTCTGCGTTTCCCGGATTTTGTCCTGGCGGGTAGCCGAGATACTGATTTCAGACAGGTTTACCGATGATTTTGTAAGATAGAGTTTTTTCGAAATGAGTTCGTTGGCTGAAATGGTAATGGGCATAGTCAGCGTGTCGCACCCGACATAGGTGACCATCAATGTATAATTTCCGGGGGTGATCCGGGTAATGGCAAAATAACCGTTTGCGTCGGTGGGCGCCCCGATGGAGGTTTTTTGAAAATATACATTGGTGAACAGTACCGGTTCACCGGTTTCCTTTTCATAGACGAACCCGCGTATGGAACCAAATTGGGCATAAATATCCTGCCCCGCCAGGGAATAGAATAACACAAGTAAAAGAGTCCCAAAAAATTTTTTCCGGAAATGCATTGAAACGTGGTTGAAGGTTGATAATTTACCGGACAAATATAGGAATAATCAGCGAAGAAAAAAGATCATCTGCTGCCGTAAAGAATTTCTATTTAGAAAATATTCTTACTTTTGTCAATAATCAACTCTTTTATTGAACGCTATGCAGAAGACATTATTATTAGGCGATGAAGCCATTGCTCAGGGTGCGCTCGATGCCGGTATTTCTGGGATTTATGCTTATCCCGGGACTCCCTCCACAGAGATAACAGAATTTGTCCAGAATTCGAAATACGCAAAGGAAAACCATATCCATTCTTCGTGGTCAGCCAATGAAAAAACAGCCATGGAGACTGCTTTGGGAATGTCGTACGCCGGAAAACGGGCCATGGTATGCATGAAGCATGTCGGATTGAATGTTGCTGCCGATCCCTTTATCAATTCGGCCATTACCGGGGCCAATGGGGGCCTCATTGTGGTTTCTGCCGACGACCCTTCGATGCATTCTTCTCAAAATGAACAGGATTCGAGGGTGTATGGAAAATTCGCCATGGTACCCATCCTTGAGCCTTCCAATCAGCAGGAGGCTTACGATATGGTGCACTATGGTTTCGATTTATCGGAAAAGTACCACATCCCGGTTTTATACCGGATTACAACACGCATGGCACATTCACGTTCCGGTGTCGCGCTTAAAACTCCCCGTTCACAAAATGAAATCCGGATGCCGGACGATCTGCGCCAGTTTGTGCTATTGCCTGCCATTGCCAAACGACGGTATAAAAACCTGCTCAAAGACCATTCGGCGTTTATGGAAGAGTCGGCGGTCTCTCCGTTTAACCATTACATGGACGGACAGGACAAGTCGAAAGGCATCATTGTTTGTGGATTGGCCTATAATTATCTTCTGGAAAATTTTCCCGACCGGAACGTACCACATCCAGTATTAAAAATCGGACAATACCCCATTCCCCGGAAAATGGTTGAAAAAATGGCCGATGAATGTTCGGAAATTTTAGTGGTTGAAGAGGGTTACCCGGTCATTGAGGAGCTGTTGAAAGGATATCTTGGACGCGGGCTGAAGGTACGGGGTCGCCTGGACGGAACCTTGCCCAGGGATGGCGAGCTCAATCCCAACCTGGTGGCGGTTGCTCTTGGATTGCACGACACCATGGGTCTGGCTGTTCCCGGGCTGATGGTCGGCCGGCCGCCTTCACTTTGCAGCGGATGCCCCCACATTGATTCTTTTTACGGACTTAGTGAAGCTTTGCAGGATCTGACCCGGGGTCGGGTTTTTTCTGATATTGGTTGTTATACGCTTGGAGCGCTGAAACCCTATGAAGCGATCAATTCCTGCGTGGATATGGGAGCTTCCATTACCATGGCAAAAGGGGCAGCCGATGCCGGGATGGTCCCGGCCGTGGCAGTAATCGGTGATTCAACCTTTACCCATTCGGGGATGACCGGATTGCTCGATGCAGTCAATGATAAATCCCCCATTACAGTCCTGATCCTTGATAATGGTACAACAGCCATGACTGGTGGGCAGGACTCGCCGGGAACCGGAAAAATTGAGGATATTTGTAAAGGGCTCGGTGTAGAAGAAGCCCATATCCACATTATCAGGCCCCTGAAAAAATTCCATGCGGAAAATGTACGGATCCTCAAGGAAGAATTGGCCTATCCCGGGGTATCGGTTATTATTCCCCGCAGGGAGTGTATTGTTGCCATCGATAAACGGATGAGGGAAAAATTTAAGAATAAGTAAACCAACCAAAGGATGAAAAAGGATATTATTTTAGCTGGTGTCGGCGGTCAGGGAATTATTTCGATCGCAGCTATCATTGGTTATGCAGCGCTGGAACAGGGAATGTTCCTGAAACAATCAGAAATTCATGGCATGAGCCAACGCGGCGGGGATGTTATGTCGAATCTTCGCATCTCCCATCATGAAATTGCCTCTGACCTGATCCCATTCGGACAGGCAGATATGATCATTTCTATCGAACCCCTTGAATCGCTCCGGTATCTTCCCTACTTATCGCCCGATGGGTGGGTTATAACCAATACCCAACCTTTCAACAATATTCCGAACTATCCGGAAATTCAACAGGTGGTTGACGAAATTCATAAAGTTCCGCATCACATTGCACTGGATGCCGATGCCATTGCAAAAGAAGCAGGGTCTCCCAAAGCAGCCAATATCGTAATTCTTGGCGCAGCCTCCCCCTTCCTGGGAATGGCCTATGAAAAACTGGAAGATGCCATCCGGTTTACCTTCGGGAAAAAAGGGGAAAATATTGTGGAACTGAATTTAAAGGCGTTGAAAGCAGGTCGGATATTCGCAGACCAACATATTTAATTATTTGTTTCTAAATTTGCCGTTTTATTTTTTCTAAAGAAAGACTTAACGAATGAGGTTCCTACAACGCAAATTATCCCACTATACTGAACCGCAACGGGTTGAGAAGATGGGGATTTATCCGTTCTTCAGAATGATTGAATCCGACCAGGATACGGTTGTTACCATAAATGGTAAAAAAGTACTGATGTTCGGATCAAACAGTTATCTGGGTTTGACCAACCACCCAAAGATTAAAGAGGCCGCAATGAATGCGACCCGGAAGTATGGGACCGGTTGTGCGGGTTCCCGTTTTTTAAATGGCACCCTCGATATTCACGTGGAGCTCGAAAAGGAACTGGCTTCGTTTGTCGGAAAGGAAGCGGCCCTCGTGTACAGTACGGGTTTCCAGGTCAACCTGGGGGTTATTCCAACGGTGACAGGCCGTAATGATTATATTCTGATTGACGAGCTGGACCATGCTTCCATCATTGAAGCTACCCGGTTATCGTTCGCCAAGGTATTGAAGTTTCGGCATAATGATATGCAATCGCTTGAACGTCAATTGAAAAGGTGTGAATCTGGCCGTATTAAGCTCATTGTTGTTGATGGCATCTTCAGCATGGATGGCGATATTGCCAATCTGCCTGAAATCGTTATCCTGGCCGAAAAATATGAAGCCACTGTTATGGTCGATGATGCCCACTCCATCGGGGTGATCGGAAAACATGGTTCCGGTACGGCAAGCCACTTTGGCCTGACAAAAAAAGTGGACCTGATCATGGGGACATTTTCCAAATCTCTTGCCGCTTTAGGTGGTTTTATTGCCAGCGACAAGGAAACCATTTCTTTTATAAAACACCATTCCCGCTCGCTTATCTTCAGCGCTTCAGCCACTCCGGCATCCGCTGCCGCCGTTCTTATGGCCCTCGAAATCATCAAAAGCGAGCCAGAGCGCATTCAACATCTCTGGGATGTAACCCATTATGCGATTGATAATTTCAGAAAACTAGGATTTGACATCGGTAATACAGTCACCCCGATAATTCCCCTTTACATTCGCGATAACCTGAAAACGCTCACCATAACCCGGTTGCTTCTGGATGAAGGAATTTTCGTAAATCCTGTGGTTGCTCCTGCTGTAAGCAAGGATAACACACTGATCCGCTTTTCATTGATGGCTACCCATACCAAAGACCAGGTTGATATCGCACTGGAAAAATTTCAAAAGCTTGGAAAAAAGCTTCAAATCATTTCATGATCAACCGGATGATAAATTCAATTCCCCTTGAATTAAAATTAGTCCGTACCCGAAAAGATCTTAAACGGTTCATCCGGGTCCAATTTCAGCTTTATAAAGGAAATCAATACTGGTGCCCCCCCTTGCGGATGGATGAATACAATACCTTATGCCGGACAAAGAACCCGGCCTTTGAGTTTTGTGAAGCAGCTTACTGGATTGCTTACCGTGGTAATAAAATGGTTGGAAGGATTGCCGGAATTATCAACCACCATGCAAACAACCGCTGGAACGAGAAATTGGTCCGTTTTGGCTGGATCGATTTCGTTGATGATACTGAAGTATCGGAAAAATTGATGGATACGGTTACTGCCTGGGGAAAAGAAAAGGGAATGGAGGGTATTCATGGCCCGCTTGGTTTTTCGGATATGGACAATGAAGGGATGCTGATCAAAGGGTATGAAGAGCAGTCAACCCTTGCTTCCATCTATAACCATCCCTATTATGTGACCCATATGGAAAAAATGGGTTTTATAAAAGCGGCCGATTGGGTTCAGTATGAATTCTCAATCCCGCCTGAAATACCCGATAAAGTGGAACGTCTTTCCATGCTGGTCAGGGAAAAATTCAAACTTCGGCTGATCAAAGCCAGGAAAGCCAGGGAGTTGCTGCCCTATGCCCCCAAAATGTTTAATACACTCAATGCAGCTTTTAATGAATTGTACGGATATACTGCGCTTACCACGAAACAGGTGGATATGTATATCAAAGCTTATTTCGGATTTATCCGGCCAGAATTTGTCTCTTTCGTGGTTGATGAACAGGACGATGTGATTGGATTTGGCGTTTCGATGCCATCGCTTACAAAAGCTTTGCGAAAATGCAATGGAAAGCTATTCCCCTTCGGCTTTCTTTATCTGTTACGTGCGATGAAAAAGAACGACACCATCGACATGTACCTTAACGGGGTACGGCCCGATTATCAAGGGAAAGGAGTAAATGCTCTGTATTATAATGAAATGCACCGTGCATATATTAAATACGGAATTAAAAAGGCCATCACCAATCCACAACTTGAAGAAAACGCCAAAGCCCTCACCATCTGGAAAAATTTCAATGGCCGGCAACATCTGACCAGGAGATGCTGGATAAAACATTTTTAAATACCCTATCTCCCAGACCCCCTTCCCCAAGAAGGGAATGGGGAATACTTCTTTCCCTTTCTGGGGAAGGATTGAGGGTGGGGTCAGAAAGGTTCTTAACACCATTGATGCTTTACGTTAAACTCTAATCCTGACGTGGACAAGCCACAACCAAACAAATAGCAAATCTCAAAATACAAATAACAAAT
>DYSO01000264.1 GCA_020718225.1 Draconibacterium orientale
TTTGCTGTTTGGCAACAAGCCGGATTGTGTAAAATTGGTATAAGATAAGCGGTAGTTGCCTTCTTTAAAAGAGTTTTCAATGGCGAGGGTATTTGAAAAGGTAGTAGGCTTTTCAAAAAAGGTGATGGGGCCATTTTCTGCTGCAATCCAGGGGGTGGCTTTCAGGTGGTTGGGTGATTCAGGATCCACGGCATCCCACTGATAAACCAGTAAATTTGGATCGAATTTGGCGCCATAGGAAGCATCTTCGGAAGTCACAACCCATTGTGTCAATTTACTTGTAAGGGGATCTTTGGGGTCAACAGTAATGGTACCGTCGGCATTGATATAGCGCATATACCAAAAACTTCCCGGTCCATCGTAATATGCTCCATAGCCTCCGCCATAATCTTTCTGGTAATCAACAAAGGTCGATTTATCAACAAAACCAATAGAAGCACTGGTATTGAAGGATACCCCGAGGCCTCTTCTTTCGGTGCCGGCAGTTTTGAGCCCCTTCTTGGTGGTGACCATAATAACGCCGTTTGCGGCGCGTGAACCGTATAATGCGGTTGCGGCAGATCCTTTAAGGACGTTGATCGACTCAATGTCTTCCGGGTTGATATCGGAAGCGGCATTACCATAGTCATACCCGGTTCCGGCCTGTGCCTGGGAACGCGTGTTGGTAACATCATTGTTCACAGGGACCCCGTCGATGACAAACAGAGCCTGGTTGTCGCCTGTCAGGGATTTGTTCCCCCGGAGCAATACGTTGGTAGAACCACCCATGTTGGTGGTTGTTTTTACCTGTACGCCGGCAACAATACCGGAGAGTGAATTAACAAAATTATCGGTTTTGACCATGCTGACCTGATCCCCTTTGACCTCCTGGGTTGCGTACCCAAGTGATTTTTTTTCGCGCGGGATACCAAGCGCTGTCACAACAACGCCTTCCAGTTCCTGCACGCTGGGTTCAAGAACAACATTCACCACATTATCGGTCCCCAAAGTTATCTCCTGTGTGGTCATACCAACGTAGGAAACCAGGATCACATTTTTATCCTTTGGGACGGCCAGTGAATATTTTCCGTCGATATCGGTAATGGCGCCGACTGCGGTGCCTTTAACGAGGATTGTAGCGCCTGGGATGGGGGCGCCATCATCAGAACTCGTGACCTTGCCCGAAATGGTTCGCTGGGCTTGGGCAACTTGCATCCCTATGAACAGCATAAGGGCAAGGAAAATCGTAAATTTTCTCATACAGTTTGATTTTTGTTAGTAAAAGTGTTAATACTCAGTGACATAAATAAAAATTTCCATGAATAGCAACAAATGCTATCCATCAGGTTATATATATTGGTGTGATGCGATTGCTTTTTCCTTTTCATTTGCAATTTTACTAATTACTTTTGATCAAACAAAAAAGTTTTT
>DYSO01000136.1 GCA_020718225.1 Draconibacterium orientale
GGTTGCTGGATGAAAAACGGTTCCTCATGGCACTGGAATCCTTGCGAAAAGATCCATCGTTGAAAAACGGGACTTTGGGATACCTGATCGTTGACATTACCACAAAAGATCCGGTAATCCTTGCTGACTACCGTTCCAAAAGACCCATGATCCCGGCATCGACATTAAAAATTTTTGTTACTGCGGCAGCCCTGGATATTTTAGGGAAAGAGATCATCCCGGAGGTAACGATTACCAACCAGATGAGTGTCAACTGGCGGTCATCAAAAATTCTTCGGAAAATCGGCGGGAGAATGACCAAAACCGCAACAACCCGGGGAGGGGTCAAAGCCATCCTTGATTATTGGGAAAACAAAGGGGTGGATATCCATGGGATGAACTTTTATGATGGCAATGGCTTGTCGCGTAAAAATGCCATCTCCCCGAAGCAACTGGTCGATGCGTTGTATGTGATGCGAACCTCTCCGAATTTTAAATATTTTTATGAATCCCTACCTGTTGCAGGATTAACAGGTACCCTTCATAAAGCGATGAAAGGGACTGTTGCCGAAGGCCGGGTCAGGGCCAAGACCGGGACTATTTCAAAGGTAAAGAGTTTTGCAGGTTACATAACCACCGTTTCCGGGCGTAAACTGATATTTTCGCTTCTGGTCAACGATTTTGACGGTCGCTCGAAATTGATGAAAAAGAAACTTGAAACGGTCCTGGTGAATATGGCAGCCATCTGACAGCAGGGTTCAGGTTCCGCCCTTAAGTTGTTTTACAGCTATTTTCCAGGGTACCAGCATTGGGACATTTTGCCGGTATTCACGGTAATCGGGATAATGCAACAACATCCTTTTTTCAATCATCGGGATACTGGCAAACAGGAACATCAGGGTTATGGCTGCCGGACCTGAAAGGACCCACCAAAAGAGCGGATTTGCCGCAATTGCAAACAGGGAAATTCCCCACCAGAAAAGAATTTCACCCAAATAATTCGGATGTCGTGACAACGACCATAATCCTGTTTTCATGGTTTTCGAAGGGTCTTTCCTGTTCCGGATAAAACGATGCAACTGACGGTCGGCAACTGCTTCCAATAAAATTGCGCCCGCGGTCACAAGAATGGCAGAAAAATCGACACTATTCAGGGGACGGGAACCATGAACAACGACGGCCCAAAGCGACAGGGTACCACCAAAAACCATCAACGCCGGAAAACCGTGAATGGCAAAAAAACTGACCAGCCAGTATGCTTTCCCTGATTTTTCCCGAAAATGAACATATCGCCAGTCTTCGTGTTTTAGGCCCTGCCACCCTTTTAAAAAATTGGATGTTAGCCGAAAACTGTAAACCAACAGAAGTACAAAAAGGATGACCAACCGGGGATTTTGATACCACGATAACAGATCAGGTAACGGAGTGGCAGCCATTTCGGTATACTGGCCGGTAACCAACGATAAATAACCTGTGGTTGTAACAGGCTCCCGGGGTCCAAAAAGGCCGGCAAAATAGAAGAGTGCCAGATAATAGAGGAACATCAGGGGAGGGGCCACACTCCAGTATGGGTCGAAAATGCTGGAGTTATTAAAATCAAGGCTTCCAAGAAACAGGATTGTAACGGTGACCCCAACGGCAATGGCCGATTTCAGTAAGATGGGGTAATTGCTGACAGTACTTACCCAAAAGCCCAGGCCGAAGGCAATCAGGTAAATTACAAAAAGAACCACACGGCCTTTGGTACGGTCAGACATATTCCAGAAAAGAATAACACCGCCGGGAATGAAGGCGATTAAATAAACGATTGCAATTCATATAATTTTCGGTAGATTCCGTTTTTTTTCAATAAATCGATATGGGTGCCCCGTTCAAGAAGATAACCATGTTGCATGACGATAATTTCATCGGCAAACTGGGTGGTTGAAAGCCTGTGGGCGATGACAATGGAAGTCCGGTTCCGCATCAGATTTTCGAGCGCTTGCTGAACGAGCCTTTCTGATTCGGTATCCAGGGCAGAAGTCGCTTCGTCTAAAATCAGGATGGGCGGGTTTTTCAATACAGCCCGGGCAATGCTGAGGCGCTGCCGTTGACCTCCCGATAATTTGGTCCCCCGGTCGCCGATATTGGTTTCATATCCTTCCGGCATCCGTTCGATAAACTCATGGGCATTGGCAACTTTGGCTGCAGCGATCACCTCTTCGTGACTGATATTCTCCATGCCGAAAGCAATGTTGTTAAAAACCGTATCGTTGAAAAGAATGGTTTCCTGAGAAACGATGCCCATCAGCCCTCTTAAATCGGTAATCACCAGGTCGCGTATCTTGATCCCGTCAATGAGGATCTCCCCCTGGGAACAATCATAAAAGCGTGGCAACAGATCGACCAGCGTTGATTTACCTCCGCCAGAGGGACCCACCACCGCAATCGTTCGTCCCTTATCAATGGTCAAATCAATATTTTTTAATACAGAATCTCTGGCATACGCAAAACTGACATTTCTGTATTCGATGGTTGAAAGAAAGGTTTTTTTGGAGATGGCGCCTGGCTTTTCTTCAATAACTTCCGGTTCTGCCAATACCTGTTCAATCCGTTCTACCGATGCAACTCCTTTTTTAATGTTGTAGTAAGCCTGGGTAATGGCTTTGGCCGGTGGCATCAACTGGGAAAAAACACCCAGGTAAACAAGAAAGGTCGCAGCATCCAAAAAATTTCCAGGGGTAAAAACCAGTTTTCCCCCATACCACAAGACAATGGTTACAACACAGGCGCTGAGAAATTCACTCAGCGGAGAAGCCAGGTCGCGTTTGCGGTATAACCGCACCATCAGCCGGTTATAATCATGATTGGTATTACGGAAACGCTTATCCGCAAAATCTATGGCGTTGAATGCCTTGATAATCCTTAACCCCGATATCGTTTCTTCAATCATCGATAAAAGAAACCCCATCTTTTTCTGGCCTTTGTCAGAAGTCCGTTTTAAACTCTTGCCTATCCGTCCGATAATAAACCCACTGACAGGCAACAGTACAAGTACAAAAATGGTTAGCGAGGGACTGGTGATAAACAGAAATATCAGATAGGTAAGCATCGTTATCGGGTCACGGAAAGCCATCTCCAGGGAACTCATGATGGACCATTCCACCTCCTGTACATCGGTTGTCATCCGGGCAATAATATCCCCTTTGCGTTTTTCGTTGAAATAAGAGAGCGGAAGGATCAGGATTTTCCTGTAAAGAATATTCCGGATATCTTTAACCACGCCATTGCGGACCACTGCCAGAAAATACATGGCAAGATAGCGGAATAAATTTTTGAGAAAATACAAAACAATGATCAGAACGCCGATATAAACAAGCATCTTTTCATTTCCGTATGTTTCAAGTAAATGTCCGGTAAAATAGTAGAAATTATCCCGGATGGAATCAATGGTAAGTTTTAATTCCGGAGCAGAATGCGGTATTTCGATCTGATGAAAAAGCATCTGAAGAATTGGGATGAACAAGGTAAAAGATGCCAGTGAAAAAAAAACTGCCAGTATATTGAACAATACGTTCAATGCTGCATACAACTTATAAGGGCCCGCAAAACGCAGTATCTTAAAAAAACTCCTCATGGGTGCAAAGATAGAAGAATACGATTTACGATTTACGATTTACGATTTACGATTTACGATTTACGATTTACGATTTTTTTTTACCTTTCCTCTATAAATCTCGCTGATTTTTATGCGGTGCGTGTATGAATCGTGATTATTATGTAAGTTTGTATTATGGAATCTACCCGTCAGCAAAAAATCTCCCGCCTGGTACAGAAGGAACTTGGCATTATTTTCCAACAGGAAAGCCGCAACCTTTTTAATGGCGCCATGATCACTGTTACCAAAGTACAGGTCACCAAGGACCTGGCCATAGCCAGGGCAAATCTGAGCCTGTTTGGGACGAAAGATAAAACCGCCCTGCTTGAAAAAATCAGGCATCATGGCCGTGAACTGAGGCACCACTTGGCCCGCCAGGTCCATGATCAACTTCGGATCATGCCGGAATTGCAGTTTTTTATCGATGATTCATTGGATTATATTGACAATATAGACCATCTTTTAAAAGAGACTTAGTATTCACATTGGAAGGTTTGAGGAGCGAAAGGAAATCTTTCATTTTTGATTTTTAGCCATGCAATATGATCCTATAAAAAAGAGACTTGGGAAGGTTTTTAACAAGACTCCTTTTCTCCGGATTTTTTTTTATAAACTACTGGACCTATTGCTTTTACGTTCCTGGTACGTGCGCCGGGAAATCAAGGGATGGGCCCATGGAATAAGTTTACGCGGCAACCGTCGTTGCTCCATTCTTGACGCAGGTTCTGGTTTTGGTCAGTACACCTATTTTCTTTCAGGGCTCAATCCATTGTGGTTTGTTGACGCTGTGGATGTAAAAGAAGAACAGGTGGCCGATTGCAACCATTTTTTTTCCAGGATTCAGCGTCGCAATGTTTTTTTTGAAGAAGCAGACCTGACCACCTTTATCAAACCAGATAAATTTGATCTTATCCTGTCGGTGGATGTGATGGAACATATTACCGATGATGAAAAGGTGTTCCGGAACTTCTTCGACTCCCTTACGCAGCAAGGATTGTTGTTGATTTCAACACCTTCCGACCAGGGAGGGTCCGATGTTCACGACCATGAATCAGGTTCTTCTTTTATCGACGAACATGTCCGCGATGGTTACAACCTCACAGAAATCCGTGAGAAACTCCATCGGGCCGGATTTACCAAAACAGAGGCTTTTTATACCTATGGCGCTGCCGGACAAGCCGGATGGCGTCTTTCCATGAAATATCCAATCCTGATGCTGAACCGTTCCAGCCTCTTTTTCATCCTTCTTCCATTCTATTACATCGTGACCTATCCCTTTGCCTTACTATTCAACCGGATCGATACCAGGATGAAACATCAAAGCGGGACCGGGTTGATTGTGAAGGCATGGAAACAGGTTAAACAGGTTAAAACAGGTTAAACCAGGTTAAACCAGGTTAAACCAGGTTAAAAAGAAGTATTTTGAATTTTCCATTTTATATTGCACGGCGTTATCTGATTTCGAAGAAATCGCATAACATCATTAACATTATTTCGGCCATTTCGGTTGTTGGTGTTGCCATCGGCGCCATGGCGCTGATCATCGTTTTATCGGTTTTCAACGGATTCGAACAACTGGTGGTTTCTCTTTTTGGCTCATTTAATCCCGATATTGAAATTACCGTCAGGCACGGTAAAACTTTTGATATTTCCACTGTTCCAACGGATCGACTGGTAAAAATTCCCGGGATTGTCCATCTTTCGGAAATCATTGAAGAGGATGCGCTAATCAAATACAAGGACAAGCAAACCATTGTGACCATCAAGGGGGTTGGTGATGGTTACGCTGAAACGACCGGTATTGATTCGATGATGACCGATGGGAATTTCATGCTTCAGGACAAAGATCAGAATTTTGCTGTACTTGGATACGGAATCGCAGCCACTTTGGGGGCCAATCTTCAGGATTACCTGAATCCGTTGGTGGTTTATGTCCCCAGCAGGGATGCCAATTTTTCCGGCGGGTTTGAAAACGCCTTTCTTTCAGATGTTGTTTTTCCATCTGGTTTTTTTTCTATCCAGATGGATTACGATATCAAATATGTTCTTCTTCCATTGCGGTTTGTGAAACAGCTTTTGATGTATGAGAACGAGCGCACAGCCATTGAATTGAGCCTGGCTAAGGGCGCCGACCGTCAAAAAATTCAGCAGGCAGTTGAAACTTTGCTTGGAACCGGTTATGTTGTAAAAAACCGGTTTCAGCAGCAGGAACTCTTATATAAAATCATGAAATCAGAAAAGCTGTATATTTTCCTCATCCTGACTTTCATCCTTTTCATGGCTACTTTCAATGTGATCGGATCGCTTTCGATGCTGATCCTGGATAAAAGAAAAGACATTTCGATCCTCCGGGGCATGGGGGCAAATCAGCAGCAGATCCGGCGTATCTTTTTTATTGTAGGGATGATGATTTCATCCATCGGCGCGGTTTCGGGATTGATTTTCGGGGGCATTGTCTGCTGGCTTCAGATCCGTTACGGATTGATTGGTTTAGGGGCTTCCGACAGTAGTTTTGTGGTAAGCAACTATCCGGTCAATATGCAGGTTACCGACTTCCTGCTTGTATTCGCAACGGTTATATCCATCGGGTTTCTGGCTGCCTGGTACCCGGTTTATAACATCCGGAAAATCCAGACAGGATTTAATGAGCCGGATTGATTTATCCTGTCAGATGCCGTGCAGGAATATGATGATCAGGAAATATAGACTTCCAGGAGTTTCCCGGTTGTTGAAGGTTCCAGGACAACATTTTCGATCGTCGCCGGAAGAAGGACAACCTCTCCGGGACTTATCAATAACCTGTTGTCGCCGCTCCTGAGGCCCACTTTTCCTTCCAGTCCGAGGTACACCACAAACGAATCCAATCCCGAATAATCTTTTTCCATGGTGCGGTCGAAGGTGAGGAGGTTTGTCGTAAAATAGGGACAATCGACCAAGGGCGAAGCGTGGTTCAGCATAGGACGGTAATGGGTCCTGTAAGAATCATACATTTTGAAATCGATGGCTTCCAGCGCCAGGTCGGTATGCAATTCCCTGGGGTTTCCATTGGCGTCGAACCGGTCCCAATCATAAATCCTGTAGGTGGTGTCGGAGGTTTGTTGGATTTCTGCCAGAAGGATCCCGGGACCCAGGGCATGAACACGGCCGGATGGAATAAAAAAGAGGTCATCCTTCTTCACCATTTCAACATTAAGGATCTCTTTCAACTTTTTATTACGAAGGTATTGCAGGTATGTATTTACATTCATCTCCCGGTTAAATCCACTGATCAATTCGGCATCCGGCGCTGCATCGAGGATGTACCACATCTCTGTTTTCCCGTTACCCAACTTACGCTTTCCGGCCAACTGGTCATCGGGGTGTACCTGGATGGAGAGATAATCGGTAGCATCAATGATTTTTACGAGAAGGGGAAATTCTGTTTTATGCCGATCATACACTTTTTCACCCACCAGTTCATCCATATAAATTTCAAGGATTTCATTCAATTCATTACCGGCAAGAAAACCATTGACAATTTTGGTCTGAAATCCGGAAACCCCGGATAAGGCCCACATTTCACCACAGTTAGGCAAAGGGGAAAAATCAATATTGAGCAGCGTCCGGATTTTCTGGCCGCCCCAGATCTTTTCTTTAAAAACAGGCTGAAATTTTAATGGATATAACATCATTAACAGGATTATTATGTAATTTTGAAACTTACTTACAATTACAAAATTAAAGAATTTACTAATCCCAATGAAAAGCCTAAATGACTTTCTCCCGGATTTGATTGCCTTGCGGAAAGACTTGCACCACAATCCGGAAAGTTCAGGTTACGAACATTTTACTGTTCAGATATTACATCAGTTCTGTGAGCCTTTTAAGCCATCGAAGGTCATAGAAAAAATTGGTAAAACCGGTCTTGCCCTGATTTTTGATAGTGGCCGGCCGGGAAAAACCCTGATGTTCAGGGCCGATATGGATGCATTGCCACTTGAAGAAGATATCGAAACACCCTACATTTCTCAAAAGAAGGCTTTATCGCATAAATGTGGCCACGACGGACATATGGCCATCCTCTGCGGACTGGCTTATATGCTTCATCTGCATCCTGTTCGTCATGGCCGTGTGGTACTTCTTTTTCAACCTGCGGAAGAGACAGGCAAAGGGGCGCGGATGGTTCTGGATGATCCGAAATTTGCTTCGGTCATACCGGATAATATTTTTGCGCTTCACAATATCCCCGGGTATCCACGGAACGCAATTGTGGTTAAAAATGAGACCTTTACAATGGCTTCTGAAGGGGTACTGGTTTTGCTGAAAGGCCATGCTGCCCATGCTGCTTACCCGGAACAGGGTATCAGTCCCATGCCTGCCTTCCTGGAATTGATTAAAAAACTTCCAAACCTTGCAAAAAATAAAAAGCTTTTTAAAAAATACGCTCAGTTAGCCGTGACCTATGCTAAAATAGGCCGGTTTGGGTTCGGCACCACTCCGGGGAACGCAGAAATAGCCTTAACCCTGCGTGCCGAAGAGACCTCCGATCTGGAGCGGCTCCATAAGCACATGCAGAAAACGGTATCCAAAACA
>DYSO01000137.1:0-3141 GCA_020718225.1 Draconibacterium orientale
TTCTTCTGTTGGGGGTGTGCCATCCGGCAATTCAATTCTGAATTCGAATAATACCGGTGCCGGTGCCCAGCAGTATTTTCTAATGGCGACAGCGGGCCCAATCAATGTAGCTTCATCAAATGGCTGTGATGGCGATTACAATACACTTAAGGCCGCCTTTGACGCGATCAATTTACAGAACCAGACGGGCTACAATGTGGTGGTCACCATTTACGGCGTTCCTACCGAATCCGCCACCGCCAGGCTCAATGCGGGGAACTGGAATACACTCACCATACGACCGGAACTGGGTCCAAGGCTCGTAAGGGGAAGCCTGGACGGTTTACCGCTGGTCAATCTGAATGGCGCCGACCGAGTCACCATCGATGGGCGGATCGGGGGTACAGGTTCCACCGTTTCGCTGACCTTCAGAAACCTCAGTACTTCTGCAACCAGCGGCACGTCAACCATAAAAATGGAGAAAGATGCGACCAATAACCTCATAACCTATTGCAATGTAGAGGGTTCTTCCACCATGGCCGTGGGAACCAACGGGGGAAATATCTATTTTGGGGCTTCCTCCCCGATCACAGGCAATGACAACAATACTGTTTCTTATTGCAACATCGGACCTGCCGGGAGCAACCTGCCGACCAAGGGGGTTTACCTGAACGGGACAACGGTTGAAGGCAGAGAAAATAGTGGGATTTTAATTACCAATAACAACATATATGATTATTTCGGTCCTGCAGTTACCAGTTCAGGTATTTATGTGGGCAATGGGAATACCGACTGTAATTTCACCAACAACAAGTTTTATCAATCTGCTACGAGAACTCAAACAACGGGCGCACGACATGCTGGCATTTGGGTTGCAAATGGCTCAGGAAACAATTTTAATATTTCAAACAACACCATCGGATATGCAAATTCATCAGGATCGGGAACTTATTCTATTTCCGGTATTTCAGGAACACAGTTTGCCGGCATTTATCTGACAGTCGACACCACCAATGTAACCAGTGTCCAGGGAAACACAATTGCCGGTATTGCCATATCGGGATCCTGTAGTGGGACCATTACCAATGCTCCTTTCATTGGCATTAATGTGACGGCAGGGCTGGTTAACATAGGGGATATTTCGGGAAATACCATTGGAAGCTTGTCTTCCAACGGCAGCGTCTCCTATACGACAACTTCCGGTGTATCCAGCCACCTGGTAGGAATTTTCGGACAGACTGCCAGCAACTGGACGACAAACAATAACTATATCGGTGGGATTACCGCTTCCAACACCAGCACAGGATCCTGCCAAATTTATGGCTTGCGGGGGAACACAGGAACCTCATCCTGGACCTGCAACAACAACATCGTTGGCGGACCGGTTGCCAATTCCATTCAGAACACCTCCACGGCCAGTCCAAGTCTTATCAATGGAATTTTCAACCCAACACACACAGGAACCTTTAGTAATAATATCATAAGAAACCTGACTGACGCTGGAGGTACTGGAGTAATTGGTATCAACATAACGGTCACAGGGGCCAATCATACGGTTTCCCAAAACAATATTTATAACCTGGCCAACACCAGTCCAACAGCGAACACTGCTGTAACTGGAATTGTCTTCAATGGTTCGTCTGGAACCAATTTAGTAGATAAAAATTTCATTTATTCCCTGACGAACTCATCAACCCATACATCCTCATCTATTACCGGTATCCATATTTTTTCAGGAACAACCATTTTTCAGAATAACATCATTAGTTTAAGTCCTTCAACATCAGGATCTCTCGTTTTCGGATTCAGGGACGGAGGAGGGACAAACAATATTTATTTCAACACAATATCCCTCACGGGAACTGCTTCAACCGGCTCCCAGGATGCTGCTTTGTTTGCGTCCTCTTCCAATACAAGAAATTACCGGGACAATATTTTTTCAAATGCCCGGACCGGATCGGGGACGCATCATGCCGTCAACATCTCAAGCGGAACTGGACTTACTATTGATTTCAACGACTATGTCGGGGCCGTGACCGTACCGACGGGCGGCGGGGCGAACAGTGTGACGGGATCGCCAGATTTTACTGACCCTTCTGGCACCGCTGCAACGGATTATATCCCTGGCAACCCATTTTTTGGGACAGATGTTGGAATAGCCACCGATTATGGCAGCAACCCCAGGACCTGTGCGTTTACCATGGGGGCGTGGGAAGCCAATATGCTAAACACCATAACACTGACATCTGCCGTCGGCACCGATAACCAGACCGTCTGCATTAACACAGCGATAGCAAATATTACTTACGGTACAACCGGGGCAACGGGGGCAACAGTGACCGGCCTTCCGACTGGGGTTACGGCCAACTTTCTGGCCAACGTGGTCACCATCAGCGGAACACCGACCGTTTCGGGAACATTCCACTACACCGTTACCCTTACCGGCGGTTGCGGGACCGTCACAGCCTCTGGTACCATAACGGTGGATCCCGCTCCTGAAACCAGTGCCATCTATCACAATTAAACCATGAAAAGCAATCCCTGATATAAAAAATATAACCATGAGAACAGAAATCAACCCAAACCAAATATTCATGAAGCCAAAAACAAGCTCACTCCAGGAATTTCAAACAACAAACCTTTTCAGGTTTTCATGGTTCCGACGACCCAGGAATAAGATAATATGCTACAATACACCAAAAGATAAACAAAACAACAATAATCAATTAAATGAAAAAATTATGAAAAATCAATTGAAATTTCTGCAATGGACAATGGCACTGTTATTTATTGCAGGTTCAATGGGAGTGATGGGACAACCTTACCCGACTCCCGGCGATCACACAGTCTGTATTGGATCAATAGAACCTTATGGGGTAATCCAAACCGTTGGATCAGACTACCTGTGGGAAATATTGCCTGGAACCGGTGGAAATGGCACAATTACTCCAGGGGCGACGCCCAATTTGATAACCGTTGAATGGACATCCGCTGGGACTTGTACGCTTCAGGTTACTGAAACAAGCGAATTTGGGTGTATCGGGGATCCGGTTCAAATTACCGTAACGGTAACCCCCGAAAACACAATTTCTCTAACCTCTACCGAGGGAACCGACAATCAAACCATTTGTATCAATACCCCCATAACAGATATTACCTACG
>DYSO01000137.1:3241-8177 GCA_020718225.1 Draconibacterium orientale
TGACCGGAGGATGCGGAACGGTTACTGCTAATGGAACTATCACGGTTAACCCTAAACCGGTGACTTCACCTATCTATCACAATTAAAATACAATATAATCAACCCATTGGTTACAGAAAAACAAATACACACAGGTTATTCCATTCCCAGCCGGCCAAACGCCGGTTGGGTTTACGCCTGTCATGCAAACCGGAATATATCCCGCAAATATCCTCCCGGATTTGATTTGACAATGAACAACGCAACCATTTATTACCGGATAAACCAACGTTGGGGCGCAACGGGATATCATCGTTGGGGCGCACATCGTAGAGACGCAATGCATTGCGTCTCTACAATCGCGAACCCCGTTACGATTGCGAACCCCAATACGATTGCGAACCCCAATACGATTACGAACCCCGATACGATTGCGAACCCGAATACGATTGCGAACCCCGTTACGATTGCGAACCCGGATACGGTTGCAAACCGAAATCCAAACCACAAAAAATATGGACAAATTCCAAAATAAATTCCGCATTCCCGCAGCACGGGCGCAATGGTGGGATTATCAAGGGGCTGGTTCCTATTTTATAACCATATGCACCCTAAACCGCGTACATTATTTTGGTGAAATCGAAAACAGGGTGATGAAATTATCCGATATTGGAAAAATTGCCGGATCCGAATGGGAAAAAACATTCGACATGCGGCCCGATATGAATTTAATCATGGGCCCATTTGTGGTCATGCCCGATCATTTCCATGCCATCATAACCATTGGCAAAAATCAATACAATGCCCAACCGTTTACCAATACCCATCAACCAAATACCAATAAATTTGGCCCCCAAATTAAAAACCTGGCATCCATCGTCCGGGGTTATAAAACGGGCGTCACAAAAAATGCGCGGTTGTTCAATGCCAGGTTCCAATGGCAATCCCGTTTTCACGACCATATCATCCGTGATAATTCCGAATATAAACGCATTGCCAATTACATAAAATCCAATCCCAAAAATTGGAAAACAGATGTATTTTACAAATCGGAAAACGAACCTTCCGTGGTAAATTTAAAAAAGAGATGCTGAACCAGCCCGGACATATAATCCTGTTTATGGCTTTGATGGCCGGCGGGTTGCACACAGCCGGGCAGATCGCCATACAGGTTAAAACGCGGGTGACCATCATAGATGGGCAGATGACCAGGGAAGAGATCCAGTGGAAGCTGAAGCAATTAATGATTTACGAAACACGCACAATATGAAACACTTTTCGAATGAACGTTGATGAGCTGAACATGGTTCTGTGCGGTGGGGAGAATATCCGCACTGAGTTCAAAACATCTTTTAACGAGGAGGTGATCGCTACGCTTGTCGCCTTTGCCAATACGAATGGCGGAACCGTTTATATCGGTGTCGGGGACAACGGTGAGGTACACGGGGTTCAGCTCAGCCAGGAGACGACCACCCGGTGGGCAAACGAAATAAAAAGCAAGACTGCGCCTGTCATCATACCCGATATCAGCGTGGTGCCGGTTGACGGTAAGAACGTGGTGGCGTTAAGTGTGATCGAGTATCCGGTAAAACCCGTTTCAACCCGGGGAAGGTATTATAAAAGGGTGGGTAATTCCAATCATTTGCTTTCGGTTTCGGAAGTGGTCAATTATCATATGAAAGCCATCAATTCAAGCTGGGATTTTCAACCAAGAGAGAATAAATCAATCGCGGATATATCCCTTGAGAAAGTGCAGAAACTGATCGAAATCATCAACCGGAGGAATCCTGCAGTCATCGCCGACGATCCGCTTACGTTCCTTCGCAAATTTCAGCTGATTGATGTCGAAAGCATTACGCATGCCTGCTGGCTGCTTTTTATGCCTGATATGGATGTTTGTACCACCATTGAACTTGGCCGCTTTGGCACCTCAACGCTGATAAAAGACTCACTGACGATCCGTAACGATCTGTTTGCCGAAGCGGAGATGATCATGGACTTCATCCGTAAGCACATCAATAAGCAGGTCATCATTAAAGGTCAGCTTGAAAATGAGGAGAGATGGGACTACCCGATGGAAGCGCTCCGTGAACTCGTGATGAACATGGTTTTGCACAGAGATTACACATCTGCCTATGATTCCGTTGTGAAAATCTTTGATGATCATATTGAATTTTACAATCCGGGCGCGATCCCCCCCGGAATTACCCTGCATCACCTGCTTTCCAACGACTATGTTTCACAACCACGGAATAAACTCATTGCAGAGGTATTTAAAGCATGTGGCTTAATTGAGAAATACGGTTCCGGCATTAAACGGGTTTTAGAGGACTTTGCCATCCGGGGACTTCCTCAACCCGAATTTCATTTGTATCCCGACGGATTCCGGGTCAGCGTTTTTTCAGGAACACATCGAAAAATATCGGGTAAGCCGGGTGAGTTGAATATTACCCCACAAGTCACCCCACAAGATACCCCACAAGACATCATTCAGGATACTATTGAAGATTATGGGCAGATGAAAAGAATTGTTCTGGTTGTGGATGGTGAAATGACACGGGATGAAATCCAGTATAAGATGGGACTTCGTGACCGGTTCCATTTCAGGGAATCTTACCTGAAACCAGCAATCGAAGCTCACATTATCGAAATGACCATTCCCGGAAAACCCAACAGCAGGTATCAGAAATACCGATTGACAGAAAAGGGGAAGGCGATAAGAAAGAAGATGAAGGAAGGGACCAATGACCAATGACCAATGACCAGTGACTAATGAAAAGTGAAATATGAAAACAATGGGGCTGAAAATTATGAAGAATCAAATGACATTGCTGGTGATCTTTGTATTGTGCTTTTCTTCTGCACAATCGCAGTTCCCGCAGATCAAGTGGTGGTTTGATACGCACGACTCCTCCTTCGGACAGTCGGCCGCGGGCGACATCGACGGCGATGGGAAATTAGAGATCGTTTTCGGCTGCTACCGCAACGACAGCTGCGTATATGCCCTGAATGCCGAAGACGGCTCGCTGCTGTGGAAATACAACACCCATCCCGCGGGTGCAGAAGGCTGCAACGACGTCGCCCCCGTGATCTACGACATCGATGATGACGACAGTCTTGAAGTGATCGTCCCGAGCTCCTGCAACCCGAAAACCTTTTGTTTCAGGGGATCGAACGGGACCGTTAAGTGGCAGACCCCGACCGCGGGAAGCGACTCCCCTCCTACCATTGCCGACATCGACAACGACGGGAAACCGGAGATCCTTCACGGCGGCTTCGACGGTCATGTTCTCTGCATCAATGGTGAGAACGGTTCTGTTGCCTGGTCGCTGACCGTGAATTCGAATTCATGGATCCAGACTGCCCCGACCATTGTTGACCTGGACGGGAACAGCACCCTGGATTTTGTAGTCGGATGCTGGGCGTTCGGTTCGACGCAGAACAAGGTCTACGCATACCGGGCAGACAACCACACCCTTCTGTGGTCACGGGACATCCCCGACGTGATGTATCACGGCACAGCAGTGGGCGACATCGACGGCGACGGCAAGCCGGAACTGCTGATCGGCGCCTACAACGGGAAACTCTATGCACTGAACGGCGAGAACGGCACCATTGCCTGGGAATACCAGGCCGACTATTACATCGGGGCGCCGGCGGTGATCGCCGATCTGAACAACAACGGATCCTGCGAGATCATCTATTGCGACGCTTACGGCGTGGGCGCCCTGAATAGCAACGGCAGTCCGCTGTGGTATTACACCATCCCGGGAAATGGAACCGCTTTCCGCGGCGTTGCAGTTGCGAGGATCAATGATGACAACATCCCCGATGTCGTGTTCGGCACCAGCAACGGGAAGGTCATCGTGCTGAAAGGATCGACCGGCACGCTGATCTGGAACCTCAACCTGGCCGCCCATTACGGGAACACTTTTAACATTGACAACGCTCCGGTCATTGCCGATTTCGACAATGACGGCACCATCGATATCTTCATTGTCGGAGGAAAAACCGATTACCCGAACTTCCAGAACAATTACGGCAGGGGCTACATGATTTCGGCCGGGGTCGGCACGGGACCGGAATGGCTGATGTTCCAGCACGACGTCCGGAGGAAGTCCACCCTTTGCGGCGATCCGGTCACATCCACCGAAGATATCTCCATAACTCAGACCCGTGATCTTCAGATCTTTCCCAATCCATGCACCGGACGGATCGAAATTACCTCCGGTAAGGCAGGAACCATTGAGATCATGAACATCACCGGGAAGATCATTCAGACCATGGAAGTTGAAGCAAATACGACCAGTGTCGATATTTCATCCTTCCCGGCAGGAATCTATGTAGTGAGAATACAAACAATGGATGGAATTGCAGTAAAGAAAATGATAAAACAATGACCAATGACCAATGACGATTTTAGGTATCACGATTTTAATCGATGGCGTTTATTTAAAATTTGTTCGTCATTAATTTTGTAGAAGGAATGCAGAGGCGGTTCAAATATATAATACTGATGTTGGCTTTGATGGCCGGCGGGTTGCATGCAGCCGGGCAGATCGCCATGCCTGATTCGGTATGTGCCGGTGAGACGAAGCATTACTGGGTCAGCGAAACGCCCGGATCGACTTACACATGGAAGATCGATGGGGTGGTTCAGTCAGGTAATTTATTTGAGATCTATATCACCTGGGATGTGGACGGAGATTATCTGTTATCGGTACAGGAGAGGTCGTCCGACGGATGCTTCGGAGAGGAGAAGACGGGGCATGTGGTTGTAAACCCACTTCCTAGTATTTCATCTATAGACCCCACTAATCCTACCATTTGCGGGGGAACCGACGGGTCATTTACACTTACCGGCCTGTTAATCAGCACATCGTACGAAGTCAGTTATCGCTTCAACGGATCGCCCGTCGGACCGGTCACACTGAATAGTGACGCTTCGGGGAATATC
>DYSO01000138.1 GCA_020718225.1 Draconibacterium orientale
CCACAGGAAATCTCTGCCATGATCCTTCAAAAGATGAAGAAAACAGCAGAAGATTATCTGGGGACCGAGGTCAAGGAAGCAGTCATTACCGTTCCTGCCTATTTTAGCGATTCACAGCGGCAGGCAACCAAGGAAGCCGGTGAAATTGCCGGTCTCAATGTAAAGCGGATCATCAACGAGCCTACAGCCGCTGCATTGGCATACGGACTCGATAAAAAGCATAAAGATATTAAAGTAGCCGTATATGATCTTGGTGGCGGAACTTTCGACATCTCAATTCTTGAGCTGGGAGAGGGCGTTTTTGAAGTGAAATCAACCAATGGGAACACCCATCTTGGAGGCGACGATCTGGACCAGGTTTTAATTGACTGGCTGGCCAATGAATTTCTTAAAGATGAAGGCATCGATTTAAGGAAAGACCCCATGGCCCTCCAGCGTTTAAAAGAAGCAGCCGAAAAAGCAAAGATTGAATTATCCAGCTCCACGGAAACCGAGATCAACCTGCCCTACATCATGCCGGTCGACGGGGTGCCCAAGCACCTGGTGAAAAAACTGACACGCGCCAAATTTGAACAATTGGTTGATTCGTTGATGCAATCGACAATCCCTCCATGCAAACAAGCTTTGAAGGATGCCGGTTTGAACCCATCCGATATTGATGAAGTCATTCTTGTCGGAGGTTCTACCCGTATACCCGCCATTCAAAAGTTGGTTCGTGAACTCTTTGGGAAGGAACCTTCCAAAGGGGTCAATCCCGATGAGGTGGTTGCTATTGGCGCCGCTATCCAGGGTGGTGTGCTGACCGGAGAGGTGAAGGATGTTCTTTTGCTTGATGTAACACCCCTTTCCCTTGGAATTGAAACACTGGGAGGGGTGATGACCCGGTTAATTGAATCCAATACCACCATACCAACAAAAAAATCAGAAGTATTTTCTACTGCTGCCGACAGTCAGACATCGGTCGAAATCCATGTCCTGCAGGGTGAACGCCCCATGGCCAATCAAAACAAAAGCATCGGGAGATTTCATCTTGATGGCATTCCTCCTGCACCCCGTGGCATTCCTCAGGTTGAGGTTACTTTCGACATCGATGCCAATGGGATACTACATGTTACGGCAAAGGATAAAGCAACCGGTAAATCACAGCAAATACGGATCGAAGCCTCCTCAGGCCTTTCAGAAGCCGATATACGCAGGATGCGTGACGAGGCACAGGCGAATGCCGATGCTGATAAAAAAATGAAAGAAGAAGTTGATAAACTCAACCAGGCAGATACTTTGGTTTTTCAAACTGAAAAACAACTTAAGGAGTTTGGCGATAAACTGCCCGCCGATAAAAAAGGCGCCATTGAAAAAGCAGTGGAAGAACTAAAAACTGCTCACAAAAACCACGATTTTCCAGGCATCGACAGAAGTATGGCAAACCTGAATGCCATCTGGCAGACAGCCAGTGAAGAGATGTATAAAAATTCATCACAGGCCGACCCCCAGGGCGGACCACAAGGAAAACCCCAACAAGATCAGCAATCGGGAAATGGTGGTACCGGAAGAGGAGGAAGTGATGAAGTAACCGATGTTGATTTTGAAGAGGTAAAGGATAAATAGCCAAATTATCAAATATTTTAAAAACGGAGTAGGTTTTACAGGATCTTTACTCCGTTTTTTTTATTTATTAAGTCACATGAATGGTGAAAACTTGAAAATTTATCACCATATTTGTACTCAGATATCATTCGTTCAAGTTACTTTGAATTCAGAATAATTATAACCTAAAAAAATTAGTTTTATGGTAAACAAATACACCTTCTTATTCGTTTTGGCCATTTTGTTTCGGCTACCGGCTGGTTTTAGCCAGGGTCTTGAAAATTTCAATAACTATCCGGAAACATCAAACGTCTATCATGACGGTTCATTTACCGGACAGGACGGATCCACATGGAATTATTACCAATGCCGTGGCGATTCAGTGATCGTTGCGCCTTCTCCAACCCTTGGGAAAAACCGTACCCCGACTTCAGAAGTGATATCCGGTACCATTTATAACGGCTGTGGTATTCTCAGTTTTGATTATAAACAGGTTTTTTCTACCAGTGTTTCCATGGATGTTTTAGTCAACGGATTGTTGGTATATACAGCTGTGACCACAGGAGAACAAGGGATCCTTAAAAACACAGGGCCCATAACGGTCAATGTGTCGGGTGACATCATTCTTGATTTCAAACAACATTCAACAGCAGCCGGGCAGATTTGTATCGACAACATTATCTGGACAGAATACAATGCCGGACCTTTGCCCGAACCCACCAACTATCCGACTGCTTTTACCGCAACTCCTTCTCCATTTACTATTAGCCTCAGCTGGGTTGATGCCATTGGCGAACAGTTGCCCACAGCATACCTTTTACTTGCAAGTGAATTTGATAATATCGAACTTCCGGTTGATGGAATTCCTGTCCCGGATGATCCGGATCTTATGGACGGTTTTGCATCCATGAATATTTCCCCGGGTAATCAGGCATACCAGTTTACAAGCCTTCCAAACAACAAGCAGTATTTTTTCAAAATTTTCCCATACACCAATACCGGCAGCAATATCAATTACAAAACCGATGGCGTTCCCCCCAATACCACTGCAACAACGCCAAATATAACCATTATCAACAGTGAAGATTTTAATGATGGAACTTTTGGTACCTGGACCCATCTGACCATTGTTGGCGATACTGCCTGGATGATCGATCTGATCCATGGGGTAGGGGGAACCCCCTGTGCCAAAGCAAGTGGCTATTACGGAGGCCCCCACATGACGGAAATGTGGTTGTTATCCCCCTCTTTGAACATGAATCATTTTACCGGGGGGATTCTCAGTTTTCAGACCGCGAAGAATTATACCGGTCCGGATCTTGAAGTATTGATATCCACTGATTATGATGGCGCAAGCGATCCCAATGAGTTTACATGGTCACCGCTTGCTGCCACACTGTCGTCAGGCGGTTGGGCCTGGACCCCTTCAGGAAATGTTGATATTTCTTCTTACATTGGATCCGGTATTTTTATAGCATTTAAATTTACCAGTACCGATACCGAATCTGCCACCTGGGAAGTTGATGATATCCTGATTACTGCCATACCGGATTTTAACCTTCCTGTTGTGACCACCAACGCCGGATTTACCGATATTACCTATAACTCCGCCACAGGTGGCGGGAATGTAATTGACGATGGCGGATCGCCCATCCTTTCACGCGGTTTATGTTATTCAACCTCTCCAAATCCAACAATTGCCGGTCTTCACACAACGGAACCGGGAACGCTGGGCGAATTTTCAAGCACAATGAGTGAATTGAACCCCCATACCGCTTATTATGTAAAAGCATACGCAACATCCTTACTTGGAACCGGTTATGGGGAAACAGCATCTTTTACCACCCTCTGTGAGCCCATTGCCCCCGTAGCTGATTTTTATGCCGATACCGTATTGGTCAGGATTGGTGAATCCGTAAACTTCGTTGATGCTTCCAATAATTGTCCCTCTTCCTGGGATTGGGTTTTCAGCGGGGGCACCCCGGAAACTTTCTCCGGCCAGAACCCACCCCCAATACAATACAATATGCCAGGAAGTTATGCGGTATGCCTGACAGTGGTTAATGATTATGGTGATTCTACTTTGTGTAAAGAGGGCTATATTACTGTTCTGGGGCCCACCAATGCCCAGATTGTTATAACCGAAATTATGTACAATCCGCCAGAATCCGGTACCGATTCCCTTGAGTTTCTTGAATTATACAACAACGATCAGGTAGCATGGAACCTGAATAATTTTTATTTCTCCCGGGGGATTGTTTATACATTTCCTGATTATACCATTGAACCAGGAGCGTTCCTCCTTATTGCTAAAAATTCAACTGCCATTCAAAACACTTTTCATTTACCCTCTTTTCAATGGACTGACGGAGCGCTAAATAATTCCGGTGAACCTATCGTGATCAAAGATCATTTAGGCTATGTTGTCGATTCGGTTTATTATTTGCCGATCTTACCCTGGGATACCTTAGCCGATGGATATGGGCCCTCCCTGGAATTATGTGATCCGGGTTCAGATAATACCAATCCTGCAAATTGGCGTCATGCCATTGAATTTCAGGTTGTCAACGCAGAAGGGGATTCCATTTGGGCTTCTCCCCTGACCGGTTGTTCCTATCTGCCTGTGGCAGATTTTACAGCCAATGTAACCATTATTCCGGAAAATGGTTTCGTTACTTTTTCAGATGCTTCTACAAATACAACAGGATGGGAATGGACATTCGAAGGAGGCAATCCATCCACGTTTTCTGGTCAAAATCCCCCTCCGGTGCAGTATGATATTCCGGGGCAATATACGGTTTGTCTTGTTGCAAGCAACGACGTTGGCGCTTCCACAAACTGTAAACAGGATTATATCACCGTATTTGACCCGACCAACACAAATATCGTGATTACTGAAATTATGTACAACCCTCCGGGAACCAATGCAGACTCACTCCAGTTTATCGAACTTTACAACAATGGTTATGTAGCCCTGAACCTTCTGGATTTTTCATTTACACAGGGAATCACTTTTACCCTGCCTGAAATTTTATTCAACCCGGGTGATTATCTGGTTGTAGCAAAAAATGCATCGGCAATACAGAATACTTTCAATAAAGCCTCTTATCAGTGGTCGGACGGTTCGCTTAATATCCAGGAGGGGCCGATCGTTTTACGCGACAATCTTGGTTTTTTGATTGATACTGTTTATTACCAGTCGGTTTTACCTTGGGACACCATGGCCAATGGAAGAGGCTCTTCCCTGGAACTTTGTGATCCGGATACCGATAATAACGATCCTGCCAACTGGCGTCATGCTATTGAATTCCGGGCAATCAATGCCGACGGGGATTCCATCTGGGCTTCTCCGCTCGAAGGTTGTTCCTATCTTCCCGAAGCTGATTTTTACGCTGACCTGACGACCATTTCCGAACACGCCCATGTCACGTTTACAGATGCCTCTTCCGAAGGTACCACAGGATGGGAGTGGACATTTGATGGCGGCGTTCCGGGTAATTTCTCAGGGCAAGCCCCTCCGCCTGTTCAATATAATACGGCAGGAGTTTATACCGTATGTTTGGTTGCAAGCAATATATGTGGAAATGATGTCGAGTGCAAGTATAACTACATCACTGTTCAGGGGCCAACAAATGCAGGGATTGTTATGACAGAAATAATGTATAACCCACCTGAAACCGATAACGATTCCCTGGAATTCATCGAACTGTACAACAACGATGACCATTCCTGGAATTTACAAGATTTTTTCTTTAACCAGGGGATCCAATTTATCTTCCCTGAAACTTTTTTAGGACCAGGGGAATATCTGATTGTTGCTAAAAATGCATCTGCCGTACAGCATACTTTTAATGTGCCTTCCCTTCAGTGGACCAGTGGATCTCTGAACAACAGCGGAGAACCGGTGGTTTTAAGGGACCCTATGGGTTTTTTGGTGGACTCGGTGCATTATCTCCCTGTCCTCCCCTGGGATACCTTAGCCGATGGATACGGCCCTTCGTTGGAATTGTGCGATCCCGGTTCCGATAACACAAACCCTGCCAACTGGCGCCATGCCCTTGAATTTCAGGCATTGAATGTCCTGGGAGATTCCATCTGGGCATCCCCTTTAGCAGGCTGTTCCTATCCTCCGGTTGCCGATTTTACGGCCGACGATACGGTCATCTATTTACATGATTTCGTAATGTTCACCGACGAATCCACCCCGGATGCCACAGCCTGGGAATGGACATTTGAAGGGGGAACGCCATCAACCTACCTGGGTCAAACTCCTCCACCCATCCAGTACAATGCCTTTGGCTTGTACGATGTTACGCTCAGGGTCTCCAATATTGCCGGGCATCATACCCTGGTCAGGAGCGATTATATTGACGTTGGGTGGGTAGGAATAGAAGAAGGCGGAGGATCCTTGCAATTTTCGGCTTACCCGAACCCAGGCAATGGCATATTCAGTGTGGTAGTGAAAAGTGAGGGCCCTTTTATGATCCGGTTACTCAACACCCTCGGGGAGGTCATCATGGAATCACAAACTTATCAATTGATAAATACTTTTAATCAATCAAGGCTGGCACCCGGAGTTTATCTGATACAGGTTACAGAAACCCGGTCAAACAGGATATCCAGTCAAAAAATAGTCATTCAGTAATCTTTATTCCTAAATTTATGAAAAACTTATTTACAGCTTTATTTATGGTGGCCTTGTTGTTCACGTTTTCAGTGACATTGGGACAGGGCCTTGAGAATTTCAACAACTATCCGGAAACATCCAATGCTTATCATGACGGAACTTTTCAGGGGCAGGATGGTTCTACCTGGTCCTATTTTCAATGCCGGGGCGATTCTGTGATTGTTGCTCCATCACCAACTCTTGGAAAAAACAGGACCCCGACAGCCGAGGTCATGTCAGGCACCCTCAACAATGGTTGCGGTAGTCTGAGCTTTAGTTACAAACAGGTGTTCAGTTCCAGTGTGTCGATGGATGTATTTGTGAATGGATTGCTGGTTTATACTGCAATTACCACAGCCGGTGAACAGGGCCTTGTTAAAAATTCGGGATTGATCACAGTGAATGTATCAGGCGCCTTTGTCCTTGACTTCAAACAGCAATCCACGGCATCCGGCCAGGTTTGTATTGACGATATTATTTGGACTGAATATAGCAGTGGCCCATTGCCGGAACCAACCAATTATCCGACCAATTTCGTGGCTGCATCATCTCCTTTCACAATCTCCCTGAGTTGGGTTGATGCTGTTGGCAGTCAACTCCCAACTGCTTATCTAATCCGGGGTAGCGCCTCAGATAACATTGGCCTGCCTGTGGATGGTGTTCCGGTCCCTGATGATCCTGATTTGGCAGATGGTTCCGGCGCATTGAATATTTTACCAGGGGTTCAGGGCTGTACATTTACCAATTTGCCAGGTAATACCCCCTATTATTTTAAAATTTTCCCCTATACCAATAGCGGGAGTATTATCAATTATAAAACCGATGGTGTTCCTCCTGCTGCAGATGCAACCACACCCAATATTTCGATTATAAACTCCGAAAATTTTAACAGTGGGAATTTTGGCGCCTGGGCCTCTATGACCGTTGCAGGGGATACTTCCTGGATTATCGATATGACTCATGGAGTTGGTGGTACCCCCTGTGCAAAAAGCAGTGGATACTATGGTGGGGCTTCACACATTACAGAAATGTGGTTATTCTCGCCCGCCATGAATTTTAATCAATATTCGGGAGAATCGCTAAATTTCCAAACGGCAAAGAACTATACCGGCCCTGCACTTGAAGTTCTTGTTTCCAACGATTTTAATGGGACAGGGAACCCCAATAATTTTACATGGACGCCACTGACAGCGACTCTTTCAGCTGGAGGATGGGCCTGGACCCCTTCGGGAAATATTGATATTTCGGCCATTATGGGAAGCAATGTATATGTTGCTTTTAAATTCACCAGTACCGATACTGAATCTGCCACCTGGGAAGTGGACGATATTGTTATTCTGGGCGTCTCTTCCGTAGGTATTCCTGAAACAAAAGAGAATCAGGGCTTTACACTTGCGCCAAATCCTTCGGATGGCAATTTCAGGCTGGTTTTCGGTGACAATTCTTTAAAAGAAATCAGGATTCTGTCGGTTATCGGTACTGAGCTTCATCGCTTCAATACCAGCCAGTATGAACACGGAATAAATCTTACAGAATTGCCATCAGGCATCTATTTTATCCAGGTAATAAAAGCGGAATCGGATAAACCGGAACTGAAAAAAATGGTGATCCGTTAGCAGGGCATAGGGTTGCTTAGAAAAAGGTTGTCGCTAAAAGTGGGCAGCCTTTTTTTATATACATTTGTTGCGTTGAATCCGGCCCTATGTGGTTGAATCGCTTTTTTTCCTTTATCCTATTATTCGGACTTTCGGTTTTATCATTCGCCCAGATGCCGGATAAAGATGCTATGGGTGATCCCGTTCTACGTGTTGAGATTCCGGCCATTTCGGATAATGAAACATATAGGGTGATCCCATGCGGGGCCAATGGCGTTTTGGTTTTTTTCAGGAGCGTTGAAACAGCC
>DYSO01000139.1 GCA_020718225.1 Draconibacterium orientale
GCTTCATGAGGCTAAAAACGAACGGGATGCCATCCTGAACGAAGCCCGGAAAATCAAGGACAAAATTGTGGAAGAGGCGCGACAGAAAGCCAGTGAAGAGGCCGCACGCATTGTTTCAAGCGCCAAAGATAGCATCCACAATGAAAAAATGGCAGCCATGACCGAACTTAAAAATCAGATTGCAGAGAGTTCACTCACCATGGCCAGGTTCATTTTACAACGTGAACTTTCTGACCCTGAAAAACAGGAAGAATATGTGAAAACGCTCTTAAAAGAATTAAAATTCAACTGAACGGGATGAATCATTCATTGGTGGCTGAACGGTATGCAATGGCGCTTTTAGAACTTTCCATCGAGAAGGGATTAGAGGATGCTGTTTATCAGGACAACTTACGGATCGCCCGGATTTGTAAAAGCAGCCGCGACCTATCCCTATTCCTGAAGAGCCCCATCATCGGTTCCGATAAGAAAAAAAACATCATCCGGGAAATTTTTGGGAACCAGGTACATCCCATCACCCTGGCCTACCTCCTGATCATGGTCCGCAAAAAAAGGGAGCCCTTCATCCCGTTCATTGCAAAAAAACTGATTGACTTCTATAAGAATTATAAAAACATCCTTACCGTTCAATTCAAATCACCGGTGTTGCCCGATACGGCTATCAAAAAACAGGTTGTTGACCTGATGGCAAAATATACAAAAAAAGAAATTGACCTGAACCCTGAAACCGACGAATCATTGATTGGTGGTTTTGTCCTTTCCTGGGAAGACAAACAATATGATGCCAGTATCCGCAGGGAAATTGACAATTTACACCGTGCGATTGCCAGGGTGAACCTCTATAAAAAAAGATTATAACAAAAAATTTAAATACGACATTATGGCTGAAATTAAGCCCGCGGAAGTAACCGCGATCCTTCGCAGGGAGTTGGCCGGCTATCAAAGTGAAAAAGAGCTGGAAGAGGTAGGCACCGTTCTAACGGTTGGCGATGGTATTGCCCGGATTTTCGGGTTGAACAATGCTGAATCGGGAGAGTTGATCGAGTTTGAAAAAAACGGGCTGAAAGCCATCGTGCTGAATCTTGAATCCGACAACGTTGGCGCTGTGCTGCTTGGGGAATCTTACGAAATCAAAGAGGGCGATACGGTCAGGCGTACCCGCCGGATTGCTTCCATCGATGTTGGTGAAGGGATGCTTGGACGCGTTATCAATACCCTTGGAGAACCTATTGATGGTAAAGGAAAGATTGAAGGGGAGCGGTATGAAATGCCGTTGGAACGAAAAGCCCCCGGCGTAATTTTCCGTCAACCGGTGAACCAGCCCCTTCAAACAGGGATAAAACCAATCGATGCCATGATCCCCATCGGAAGGGGCCAGCGCGAACTGATTATCGGCGACCGTCAGACCGGTAAAACCGCCATTGCCATTGATACCATCATCAACCAAAAGGAGTTTCATGACAGGGGCGAAACCGTTTTTTGTATCTATGTCGCCATCGGACAAAAAGGGTCAACGGTTGCCAATATCGTTAAAACCCTTGAAGAAAAAGGGGCTATGGAATTTACCGTGGTTGTATCTTCCACCGCTTCCGACCCGGCAGCCATGCAGTTTTATGCGCCTTTTGCCGGAGCTGCCATCGGTGAGTTTTTCCGCGATACCGGACGTCCTGCATTGATCATTTACGATGACCTTTCCAAACAGGCCGTTGCTTATCGAGAAGTCTCCCTGCTGCTTCGGCGCCCACCCGGACGGGAAGCTTATCCGGGGGATGTGTTTTACCTTCATTCCCGGCTCCTCGAACGGGCGGCACGGATCATTTCGTCGGATGAAATTGCCCGACAAATGAACGATTTGCCCGATACCATCAAACATATGGTCAAAGGGGGCGGTTCCCTGACCGCATTGCCCATCATCGAAACCCAGGCAGGCGACGTTTCGGCATACATCCCCACCAACGTCATTTCCATCACCGACGGACAGATATTTCTTGAAACCCCGCTTTTTAATGCAGGTATCCGCCCGGCCATCAACGTCGGGATCTCGGTTTCGCGTGTCGGAGGAAACGCACAGATCAAATCAATGAAAAAAGTTGCCGGGACCTTAAAACTCGATCAGGCCGAATATCGTGAACTGGAAGCATTTTCCAAATTCGGGTCCGATCTTGATGCAGCAACAAAAGCGGTGCTCGACAAGGGGGCCCGCAACGTGGAGATCCTGAAACAACCCCAGTATTCGCCCATGCCGGTCGAACAACAAATTGCCATTATCTTTTGTGGCACCCGGGGCCTTTTAAGAAACATCCCCGTACGGAGTATCCGCAATTTTGAGGAGGAATATCTGAATTTTATGGGCCAAAACCATGCAGTCATCCTGAAAAACCTCAAATCGGGCCAACTTTCCGATGAAGATATTAAAACAATGGAACAGGTTTGTAAAGATATCTCCCGTAAGTACGAGGAAAAAAAATAATTCAACGTTATGCCCGGACTGAAGGAAGTACGCATTCGGATTGCATCGGTAAAATCGACCCAACAGATTACCAATGCCATGAAAATGGTTGCGGCATCAAAATTCAGAAAAGCCCAGACCGCCATCATTAAACTACGCCCCTATGCTGCAAAGCTCCGGGAAATCCTGCAGAACCTGAGCGTCAGTATTGAGAATTCCGATGAAAATGTATTTACCCGGAACCGCCAGCCGGAAAAAATACTTCTGGTTATTATTACCTCCAATCGCGGTTTATGCGGGGCTTTTAATTCCAATGTCATCAAAATGGGGCTCCACCTCATCCATAACGGATATGCCCCCCAATTTAAGAATGGAAACCTGAAACTGATCACAATCGGGAAAAAAGCAACCGAATTTTTTTCAAAACGGAACTATCCTGTCAGAGAATCCCACGACGAACTATTCGACAAACTTACTTTTGACAATGTAGCCCCACTGGCTGAAAGGCTGATAAAAGCATTTTCAGCAAACGAATTCGACCGGATAGAACTGGTATATAACCAGTTTAAAAACGCTGCCGTTCAAAATCTTATTGTAGAACAGTTTCTTCCGGTTTCACAAAATCCGGCAACGGTCAATCCGGTTCAGGCAACAGAAGCCGATTACCTCTTTGAGCCTGACAAAGAAACCATTGTCCGGGAAATCATCCCAAAAACCTTACGGATCCAGTTGTTTAAAGCGCTCCTGGATTCTTTTGCCTCTGAACAGGGCGCCCGGATGACAGCCATGCAAAAAGCCACCGACAATGCACAGGATTTGCTGCGCGAGCTCAGCATATCCTATAACAAAGCGCGTCAAAATGCCATTACCAGTGCACTGATCGAAATTGTTTCCGGCGCCGAAGCTTTAAAACGTTAATGTAGAATAAACAAAAGAATTATGATAACAAAAAATGTAGAAAAAGCGATCAACGAACAGATTTTACGTGAAGAACATTCATCGCGTATTTATCTGGCCATGGCCTCCTGGGCCGAACGCAATGGGTTTCCCGGCGCAGCGAACTGGTTGTACGCCCAAACCGAAGAGGAAAGGATCCATATGCTCAAACTGGTCCATTACCTCAACGATCGGGGCGGAGCGGCCGTTATTCCCGCACTGGAGGCCCCCGGCGCTGCTTTTAAATCGCTCAGCGATGTATTTCAACAGGTTTTAAAGCATGAAGAATTCATCTCTGCTTCCATCAACGACCTCTATTCCGTTTGTATCAAAGAGAAAGATTTCACTTCGGCCAATTATCTGCAGTGGTACATTACCGAACAGATCGAAGAGGAGAGCACCGTGCGCAGTATCCTTGACCAGATTAAACTGGCAGGCCCCGACAAAGGGGGCATGTTTATGATGGATAAGGAGTTTTCGGTGATGGCAACTGCCAAAAGGGCTTCCTTAGCCCAGAGTGGCGGCGCTAATGCAGTAACTTAACCAACTTGTTGAACCAGGTACGGCCATATTTCCGGACCAGCGCCTCTTCCAGAAAAAGATAAAGGGGCATTTTTTCCCGGTGACCTTTCTCCAGCGCCTTCCTGCATATGGGCCATTTGTGGTAATTCAGCATGTCGTTGACGGAAGTTGTTTTTATCCGGATCGGATAGAGATGACAGGAGATGGGTTTTTGAAACGGGATTGTTTTTTCCTGAAACGCTTTTTCAATGGCGCACCGGGCAATGTCATGATCAAAAAACAGATAAGCACACTCCTTGCCATTGACAAGCGGTGTCACAAAGTTTCCCCCGGCATCATAATCAAAAACCCCGAGCGCTTTTATTTCCCTGATCCCATCCGGCGACATAAATGGGATAATGCCATCAATATGGTCCTCCAACAACGAAATCTCCTCTTCCTCCAGCGGCGCCCCGGCATCGCCTTCTACACAACAGGCGCCCTTGCATTGATGCAGGTCACAGGAAAAAAAGGTGGTTTTTACCTCATCTGAGATCAGGGTTTTTTCGAGGGCAATCATAAGAAATCAGGGATTTCTATTTTTCAAGACGCTTTTTCTCTTCGATCTTTTTTATCACCTCATCCTGAATTGATTTCGGAAGCGGGGTATATTTATGGAATTCCATGGAATAATTTGCCCTTCCGCTGGAGATATTCCTTAACTGGGTGGCATACCCGAACATTTCCATCAAAGGGACAAAGGCGTTAACTTTCTGCGAACCTTTGCGATAACGGCGCATGGCTTCAATTTTCCCACGACGGCGGTTGAGGTTCCCGACAACATCGCCAATGTATTCGTCGGGCGTGTTTACCTCCACTTTCATCATGGGTTCGAGCAAAATGGGTTCCGCTTTGTTAAACCCCTGCCTGAAACAAATGGAGGCGCAGGTTTGAAAAGCCATATCGGAACTATCAACCGGGTGAAAACCACCGTCAAGCAGCACTACTTTGACATCCACAATCGGATATCCGGCAAGGATGCCGCGTGCAAGGGTTTTCAGAATGCCTTTATTGACCGACGGAATAAATTCAACAGGAATGTTGCCCCCTTTTATTTTTTCGATAAATTCATACCCTTTCCCTTCATTGGGTTCGATCCGTATGAGGGTTTGCGCAAACTGCCCTTTGCCCCCGGTTTGTTTGGAATGGCGGTAATTCGATTCCACTTCATTGGTAATGGTCTCCCGGAAGGCAACAGAAGGTTCACCCACTTCAGCATCCACTTTGAATTCATGTTTCAGCCGATCGATGATGATTTCAAGGTGCAACTCTCCCATTCCGGCAATTACGGTTTCTTCGGTTTCGTCGTCGAACCTGACATTGAAAGAAGGATCCTCCATGGCCAGTTTGTGCAGGGCATCTCCCAGTTTTGACTGATCGGCCCGTTTTGCCGGATTTATCTTAAGCTCAATAACACTGGGGGGAATGTGGATATTTTCAAGCATGAGCCGGTGGCTGTCATCACATAGTGTATCGCCTGTTTTGGTCACCTTCATTCCGATAAGCGCAACAATATCGCCGGGACCGGCTTCTGAAATTTCTTCCCTGTCTTTGGCATGGATCCTGAAAAGCCTTCCAACCCGTTCGTGTTTCCCTTTGGTTGCATTGAAAACCTGCATGCCGCTTTTCAATGTCCCCGAAAAAATGCGTGTAAAGGTCTGTTGACCAACAAACGGATCGTGGATGAGTTTGAAAGCAAGGGCTGAAAACGGTTCTTTGGGTGAGGGATGACAGGTATGCACCTTTTCAGGGTCATCCAGGTCGGTACCGGTTACAGCGCCTACGTCAACGGGGGAGGGTAAATAATCGACCACGGCATCAAGGAGCATCTGAACTCCTTTATTTTTATAGGCCGCCCCGCAAAAAACAGGGGTAATCAACAATTTCAGGGTCGATGCCCGAAGTGCTTCCTTTAACAGTATGGCCGGAACCTCTTTGTCTTCCATAAAAAGTTCCATGACGGCATCGTTGAATTCGGCTAATTTTTCAACGGCATGGGCGCGGGCATCTTCCGTTTTTTGAAGATAATCTTGCGGGATTTCCGACTCTACCTGTTCCATCTCATGAAAAAGGTATGCTTTTCGTTCAATAATGTCGATGATCCCTTCGAAATTCTCTTCGGAGCCTATCGGAATTTGAAAAGGGACTGCATTGGCATCAAGATATTTGTTCATCTGTGATACTACTGCCTGAAAATCAGCGCCAGTACGGTCCATTTTATTGATAAAAGCAAACCTGGGGACCCGGTACCTGTCGGCCTGGTTCCAGACCGTTTCACTCTGGGGTTCCACCCCCCCTACGGCACAAAAAACGGCAACCATCCCGTCGATGACGCGAAGCGAACGCTCCACCTCAACGGTAAAGTCAACGTGGCCCGGGGTGTCGATCAGGTTGATCTGATGCCCTTTCCAGGAACAGGTAATGGCAGCAGAAGCGATGGTGATCCCGCGCTCCTGCTCCTGTTTCATAAAATCCATGGTAGCCTGTCCGTCGTGGACCTCCCCCATTTTCCGGTTGGTCCCGGTGAAAAATAAAATCCGCTCGGTGACCGTGGTTTTCCCTGCATCGATATGCGCAGCAATCCCTATATTCCTGAGTTTATTCAATGGCATGATAACATTCTTTTTTGGGGGTGCAAAGGTACAATAAATACTGACTGAAATGAGAGTCGCCCAATTAAAACCGTTTCACGTAGCCATGGCAATAGGGTGTACTTCCCTTATGGTCGTAATATTCCTGGTGATAATCTTCTGCTTTCCAGAAAGTTGTTGCCGGCAATACTTCTGTTACTACCGGATAAGCAGTTTCTTTTAATTCACGGATGAGTTTTTCTGTGATGGATTTCTGCTCCTCATCGCGATAAAAAACAGCCGAACGGTATTGTACCCCCACATCGGGACCCTGATGGTTCCATTGGGTAGGGTCATGTATTTCGAAAAAGAGCTTGGTAACGGCTTCATAGGTTGTAATCCGCGGATCAAATACCACCTCAATGGCTTCATAATGGCCCGTGGTCCCGGAACAAACCTCCTTATAGGTGGGGTTATCGGTTTTTCCCCCGGTATAACCAACTTCGGTCGAAATGACCCCTTTCATCTTTTTCATATAATACTCTACCCCCCAGAAACACCCCCCCGCAAAAATTGCGGTATCGGTTAACGGGGTATCGTCGGAGGCGATGAAATCCATTGAAATGGAATTCACACAATGGCGTGTGTTTTTTAAGGTATAACCCTCTCCGGTAAACAGATGGCCAAGATGGGCCCCGCATCGGGCACATTGAATCTCTGTCCGGAAACCATCTGCATCGGGAAGCCGGACGACCGCCCCGGGAATTTCATCATCAAAAGATGGCCATCCGCAACCAGCATCAAATTTATCGGTGGAACGATAGAGGGGGGCGCCGCATCTTTTACAAATATAGCTCCCCGGTTCATTGAAGTTTTCATACTTACCTGAAAAAGGGCGTTCCGTCCCTTTATAAAGAATTACCTGTTCCTCTTCTTTGGTCAGTTCATTAAATTTCATGGTTTTAATATTTGGTCCATCCGGAGGGGCGCTCCCCTGGGAACATCCTGTCAGATATAAAAGGAAAAAAACCAGGGATAAAAAATAAAAACGGATGGTCATGGTTACATATTCTTTAAAGAAAGACGTAAGAAAGTCAATATTAGTATATGCAATAAAAAAAAGCCCCGAAAACGGAGCTTATGGCGATCTTTTCGGGTTTGAACCCGGGGAAACAGGTCAGAGGACAAATATTTTTTCGAGTTTGGTGATCACCCCCGAGGTGAGCCGGATGTATGCATCGCCGCGTTTTACCTGACCGTTGATATTAAAGGTGCTGGCTTTTAATCCTTCTCCATACACCACTTTATTCATCAGGGTTTTAACCAATTTCCCCTCGCAGGAGAGCAGTTCAATTTTAACCGTTTGTCCGTTCTGGGATTCGTAAATCACATTGATTAAACTGTTTACCGGGTTCGGCATGATCCTGACCTTAAAGTTCTGACGTTCTTTTATTTTGCCATGGCAGAGGGGCTCATAGGGGATCGCATCTTCGTAAAAAAGAGAATATCGCCTGACCGGGGCAACTTTTTTTACCTCTTCCTTTTTAACCCAAGTTGCATTTTCATTTTTGTAATAACCTTAAATCCGCAACAAATAAATAAGCGACAAGTTTAACCAATATTATGAC
>DYSO01000140.1 GCA_020718225.1 Draconibacterium orientale
CAAGTATCGTTTTTGCATTTCTGTTAATTCACTCATGATTTGTTTGTTACAGTTAGTTTCGAGTTTGCATGGTCATCTTGGGTTGAAGGTATCATTATAATATACGAAACACTTTCTCAAATTTAAAAATATTATTCAACAAACAAATGATTGATATTAACCAATTGTGTATAATAGAAATAAGGGAACAACCCTGCCGGATTATTCCCTTTTTATTCAGTTTAAAACTGTAATCCCTCGGGTGTGGCCCAAAAATCCGGGCGCCGCCACGAAACAGCGGACTTTTAATACTTCCTTTCCGCGACCCACCTGTTCCTTTTTGCTTATGAAGTTTGCGGGTGCTTCCCGAAAGTACAGACTTTTCTTTAGAACTATGAGTTCCCTGCCGTTGGTTGGCCATAAATTGTTTTATGTCCAAATAGATGGCATGGTCATTGGGTTCAATCGCAAAAATCGAATCGTCAAGGTTTACCCTGCGCGGGGTCGTTGTTCCCTTTATGTTATAAACTGCTACTTCCATCTTTCAATAATTACATATGATCCGTTGTGTCCGGGAATTGCTCCCTTAACCAAAATCAGGTTTTTATCCGGGATAATTTTTAAAACTTGAAGGTTGATAACTTTTACTCTGTTACCACCCATGCGTCCGGCCATCCGAAGCCCTTTCATAACCCGGGAAGGCCAGGAAGAGGCGCCCACTGAACCGGGTGCCCGGAGACGGTTATGCTGTCCGTGTGTTGCTTCGCCCACCCCTGCAAAATGATGGCGCCGTACTACGCCCTGAAACCCTTTACCTTTGGCAATACCCACCACATCAATGTATTCGCCCTCGGTGAAGATATCTACTTTCAGGATATCACCAAACACTTTCTGGTGGTCGGTTTCAAAACGTGTAAATTCAGCAACTACCTTTTTCGGGGTTATACCCGCTTTGGTAAAATGTCCCTTCTCAGCTTTTGTGGTATGCTTCTCCTTCTTATCTTCAAAAGCAAGCTGGATGGCTTCGTATCCCTCTTTTTCTTTGGATCGGACCTGTGTAACCACACATGGGCCAGCTTCGATTACCGTACACGGGAGATTCTTCCCGTTTGCATCGTAGATGCTGGTCATCCCGATTTTTTTTCCAATTAATCCAGACATTTTTTTCTTTCTTGCGTTGTTAACTAATGTTGTCTACCCGGGATCAAACCTTTATTTCTACTTCAACCCCGCTGGGGAGTTCGAGTTTCATCAAGGCATCAATTGTTTTTGATGTGGTGCTGTAAATGTCGAGCAACCGTTTATAAGTGCACAATTGAAACTGCTCCCGTGATTTTTTATTTACAAAGGTTGACCGCAGCACAGTGAAGATCTTTTTATCCGTGGGCAATGGAATCGGGCCGCTGACAACAGCGCCTGTAACCTTTACGGTTTTTACGATCTTTTCGGCCGATTTATCAACCAGGTTGTAATCGTAAGACTTCAATTTTATTCTAATTCTCTGGCTCATATAAAAAATTAATAAGCGGGAACATATCCCCTGATTTTATATAATACTTCATCCTGTATCTCCCTGGGAGTCGTTTCATATTTTAAAAACTCAAGCATTTCCGTCGCCCTGCCCGAGGTGAGACTACGCAGGGTAGTTACATAGCCAAACATCTCAGCAAGTGGTACCCTGCCCCGGATAACCTGGTTTCCGATTCTTGATTCTACCTCTTCCACATGGCCACGCCGTTTTGTTATGTCGCTAGTAACTTCGCCCATATATTCACTGGGAGTAACAATTTCGAATTTCATGATGGGTTCAAGGATCACTGCCTTGGCTTTGCGGCTGGCTTCACGAAAAGCAATACCGGCAGCAACCTGGAATGAAATATCGTCAGAATCAACACTATGGTAGGAACCGTCAATTAACCGTACTTTAACGCTATCCATCGGGAAACCGATAATCGGGCCATTGGTCATGGCAGCTTTAAGGCCTGTTTCAATCGCCGGAATAAAGTCCTTCGGAATGTTCCCCCCCTTGATCTCATTGATAAACTGTAACCCTTTAATTCCTTTGTCAGCAGGGCCGATTTCAATGACCAGATCCGCAAAACGGCCTTTTCCCCCGGTCTGTTTTTTATAAACCTCATGGTGCATAACCACATTGACTATGGCTTCCTTGTATGCTACCTGAGGATTTCCCCGGTTCACATCAATATTGAATTCACGTCTGATCCGGTCGGCAATAATATCAAGATGCAATTCACCCATACCGCTGATCAGGGTTTGTCCGGTCTCATCGTCAACCCGAACCTGAAAAGTCGGATCTTCTTCTGCCATTTTATGCAGCGCAATGGATAATTTTTCAACATCGTCCTGGGTCCTGGGCTCTACGGCCATATTGATAACCGGATCCGGAAAGACCATGGTCTCAAGGATGATGGGATGCTTAAGGTCGCAAAGGGTGTCGCCTGTCCGGATATCTTTAAACCCGACTGCTGCGGCAATTTCTCCTGCCTCAATATGTTTGAGTGGATTTTGTTTGTTGGCATGCATCAACATGATCCGCAACAATCGTTCTTTTTTGTCTGTACGGGTATTCAATACAACCTGACCTGCTTCCAATTGTCCGGAATAGACCCGGAAAAAAGCGATGCGCCCAACAAAAGGGTCCGCTGCAATTTTAAATGCCAGAGCAGTAAATGGCTCCGAAGGTTCGGGATAACGCAACTCCTGGTTACCGGTAAAGGGGTTCTGACCGATAACAGCCGGCATATCATAAGGAGAAGGAAGAAATTTCACAATGGCATCAATCAATAATTGAACACCTTTGTTTTTAAAAGAGGCGCCACAGGCCACAGGGGTGATTTTCCCCTCAAGAGTAGCTTTCCTGATTTCAGAAACAATTTCTTCTTCCGTAATGGAATGGGGGTCCTCAATGAATTTATGCAATAAAAAATCATTTTCTTCAGCAGTCCCCTCGACCAGTTTCATACGGTATTCGCGCACCATGTCCATCATCTCTTCGGGAACCGGGATTTCATTGTAGTTCCTGCCCAAAGATTGATCATCCCAGGTATAGGCTTTATTGGTAATCAAATCAACAATGCCGGTAAAGTTTTCTTCAGCGCCAATGGGGATTTGAATAAGGACTGGATTTGCACCCAGTTTTTCCCGGATCTGTTCGACGACATGAAAAAAATCAGCGCCTGTACGGTCCATTTTATTTATGTACGAAATCCGGGGGACCTTGTATTTATCGGCTTGTCGCCAAACAGTTTCTGACTGAGGTTCTACCCCTCCGACTGCACAAAAAATTGCGACAGCGCCATCAAGGACACGAAGTGAACGTTCAACTTCAACTGTGAAATCAACATGTCCGGGGGTATCAATGATGTTGATACGGTAATTCTGGCCCAGGCAATCCCAGTAGACAGTAGTAACAGCAGAGGTAATTGTAATACCCCGTTCCTGTTCCTGTACCATCCAGTCCATTGTGGCAGTACCATCATGGACTTCGCCCAGTTTATAATTGATGCCGGTATAATACAAGATACGCTCAGTCGTCGTGGTCTTACCCGCGTCGATGTGCGCCATAATGCCAATGTTTCTTGTATTTTCTAATTTTCCGGTCATATTGTTATTTGTGTGGGCGCTCTGTCTGGCACATCCTGGCAGCCAGCCGATCGCCCTTTCAATTAAAAACGGAAGTGCGAAAAGGCTTTATTTGCCTCTGCCATCCGGTGTGTATCTTCTTTACGTTTAAAAGCAGCGCCTTCTTCTTTGTATGCAGCCATAATTTCGGCAGCCAGTTTCTGGCCAAAACTCTTTTCATGACGCTTTCTGGCATAATTCACCAGCGATTTCATCCCAATAGAACTTTTCCTGCCCGGTCTGATTTCGGAAGGAATTTGAAATGTTGCACCACCAATTCGACGGCTTCTTACCTCAACGGCAGGGGTAACATTGGCCAATGCTTTTTTAAATACCTCCAACCCATCCTCTTTTGTCTTTTCTGTTACAATTGCAATGGCTTCATAAAACACATCATAAGCGATGTTCTTTTTCCCGGCCAACATAACATTGTTTACAAATTTTGTAACCAGGGTATCACTGAATTTTGGATCGGGAAGAAGGGGCCTTTTTTTGGGTTTTGCTTTTCTCATGTTCGTTTGTTATTGTATGGACAACCTGCCAGATTATCCATGAACCTGCCAGGTTTAGCCTGAAACTATGCTTTTTTCTCTTTGGGTCGTTTTGCCCCATATTTGCTTCTGCGTTGCTTGCGCCCTTCCACTCCGGAAGTATCAAGCGCCCCGCGAATAATATGATAGCGAACACCGGGAAGGTCTTTAACGCGGCCACCCCGGATCATAACAATCGAGTGCTCCTGAAGATTATGGCCTTCTCCGGGAATGTAAGCATTGACCTCTTTGCCGTTGGTAAGCCTGACCCTGGCTACCTTACGCATGGCCGAATTCGGTTTCTTCGGTGTGGTTGTATAAACACGCACACAAACACCGCGGCGCTGCGGACAGGAATCCAATGCAGGCGACTTACTTTTGTCGACCAATTTATTTCTTCCTTTGCGAACCAATTGTGAAATCGTTGGCATATCAATGGTTTTAATATCTTCTTTTTTATAAACTGTAAATGAATTTTAATACGTAACACATTTACTGAAAAACTTGCTGGAATTGTTAAGGAAGGCATTGAATCTCGCGAAACTTTCTAACGCATCCATCGGTCTGTCTGCGTTTGGAACCTATAATTGTTTCACTTTATCAGGTTTCCTCGCCGCTTCCGGCTTTATATCCCGTAAAACAAAATTTGTTTTTCGAGGGTGCAAAAGTACAATTAATTTTGAATCAACAAAACAATTCGAAAAAAAAATATTAACATTCCTTATTCCGTATGATCATTACGGTACCATCCATATCGGGGATCCTGACCAGCGACTCCGGAATCAACATCAGAAATTCATCGACAGCCTTCACAATCCCAGGCCATTGATGATTGTAATCATGAATCAGGATCATCCCGCCCGGAGATAACCTCGGATAAAAAAAATCAAGTGCCGCCCGGGTGGGATTATATAAATCTGCATCCAAATTCACCAAAGCGAACCTGAACTCACCGACAATACCCGCCGTATCAGGAAAATAACCGGGATATATTCTTAAATTTTCATTTCCCCCGATATGTTGTAAAACCTTGTTTATAGTGGTATCAGAAAAATTTTCCGGCGTATAGGTTGCAGCCGGGCCCGTCTCTGTCGCCAAATCGCGCATTGAAAACCCGGTAAAAGTATCGAACAGATGGAAATGACGGCCCGGGTCGCAATGATGTATAACCTGTGCACTATCACCTTTATATACCCCAACTTCGGCAAAATCCCCCGGAACATTGTCCTGCTTCAGCCGCCCCACCTGAAACCACCAATTGAAAAACCGCACCTTGTCGGGATATTGTCTCTCCAGGCGCTTCAACTTCTTCGATATGTGCCCTCGGTCCATGGCATATTTCCATTCAGCCGGCTGATAATTATCATCAAAAAAAACACCCCATATATAGCGGATAAAGATGATGAAAACAATCAGTATCAGCGTATAGTTGATTACTTGAAAAACAGGAAAGTCCATAAAACCAAATTGAAAGGGAAAAGGTAAAAGTATAAAAAAATAACAGAGATATCACCGAAAGCCGTATTTTTGACGCACGGACCACGACCATGCCAGATCCTATCCTTTCAAACCTCAATGATGCCCAACGGGCCGCTGTTGTAGCAACAGAGGGGCCGGTCATGGTTATTGCCGGCGCCGGTTCCGGTAAAACCAGGGCCCTTACATACCGTGTTGCATATCTGATAAAAAAAGGGGTCGACCCGTTTCATATTCTTGCCCTCACCTTTACCAATAAAGCTGCAAGGGAAATGAACGACCGCATCACAACGCTGGTCGGCCCGGAAGCACGAAATGTCTGGATGGGAACTTTCCATTCCGTTTTTGCCCGGATCCTCCGGATCGAAGGACATCGTCTTGGATTTCCCCCCAATTATACCATCTACGATACTGACGACTCCAAAAGGGTCATTAAAAACCTCATCAAAGAGAACAACCTCGACGACAAAATATATCAGCCCGGTTATATCCTGCACCGTATCTCCTCTGCAAAAACAAGTCTTCTCTCCGCCGAGGAATACATCGTTAACCCTGAACTTCAGGAATTCGACTCCTCCTCCGGAAAACCAATAACCGGCAAACTATATATTCAATACCAGGCGCGGCTTCGACGGGCTTCGGCCATGGATTTTGATGACCTTCTGTTCAATATGAATATCCTTTTACGCGATTTCCCGGATGTTCTCCATAAATACCAGCAAAAATTCCATTACATCCTCGTGGATGAATACCAGGATACCAATTTTGCCCAATATCTGATTGTTAAAAAACTGGCTGCCAACAACGAAAATATCTGTGTCGTGGGCGATGACGCTCAAAGTATCTACGGATTCCGGGGAGCCAACATACAGAATATCCTGAATTTTAAACAAGATTACCCCGACCATCAGGTCTTTAAACTGGAACAAAACTACCGTTCCACTAAAACCATTGTAAACGCTGCAAATAAAATCATTGAAAAAAATAAACACCAGATTTTTAAGGAGATATGGACTGAAAATGAAGAAGGGCCACCGATTCAACTGATCCGGGCATCCACCGACAACGAAGAAGCAAACCTCATTGCCCAGTCTGTATTTGAGAATAAAATGAACCATCAGCTGAAAAATGCCGCTTTTGCAATCCTTTATCGTACCAATGCCCAATCGCGCGCCCATGAAGAAGCTTTGCGAAAATTGAATATCCCCTGCCGGATCTATGGCGGACTTTCCTTTTATCAGCGAAAAGAGATCAAGGACCTCCTTGCCTATTTCAGGATCACCATCAATAATCTTGACGAAGATGCACTTCTTCGGATCATTAATTTTCCGGCCCGTGGTATCGGGAAAACCACCCTGGAAAAACTAATCGTTGCAGCCGATGAACTCAAAACCGGAATTTTTGACCTGATTGCCAATCCCCCCTCAAATCTCCACCTGCCAGAAGCCACCTGGATAAAACTGACCGGTTTCATCACCATGATTAAAAGTTTTGGCGCATTAATCCATGTGAAAAACGCGTTTGATATGGCCAAACACATTGCCGGATCCTCCGGGTTGATGAAAGAATTATACGATGATAAAACACCGGAAGGAGTCAGCCGTTTCGAAAACCTTGAAGAATTGCTCAACGCCATTAAAAGCTTCTCCGAATCACCAAGAACCAACATGGAAACAGGTGAAATCGAGAACAACGTAATACGCACCCTCGACGAATTTATGCAGGATGTCGCCCTGATTACCGATGCCGATAAAAAAGAGACCGGCGACGAAGACAGGGTCACCCTCATGACCATCCATTCAGCCAAAGGGTTGGAATTCCCATATGTCTATCTCGTCGGACTGGAAGAAAACCTTTTCCCTTCCATCCAGTCACTGAATTCCAGATCAGACCTGGAAGAAGAACGCAGGCTCTTTTATGTGGCAGTGACACGTGCCCAACAGAAATTAACCATCTCTTACGCCGAAAATCGCTACCGTTGGGGTACCCCTACATCCTGCGAACCCAGCCGCTTTATCAGTGAAATACCGGAAGGATATATCGATTATCCCAAAAAACGGACACCGAAAAACAGCTTCCCCTACGACCAAAATTGGTCAACTTCCTTATCTGGTATGGAACTTCCTGAAAAAAAATTGACCCTTCCGAAAAATTTTCATGCCATACGGAATACTCCGGCCCCAGCTTCCGGTAACCAACCCGAAATGCCGCCAACAGGTATCGAGGAGATACAAACAGGCATGGAAGTGGTCCACGACCGGTTCGGCAAAGGAAAAGTAATCAATATAGAAGGAACAGGCCCCAACACGAAAGCAACCGTTTTCTTTCCTGCCATTGGACAAAAACAACTGCTCCTGCGCTTTGCCCGGCTTCGAATCAGCAACTGAAAGAACACCGGGACCATTTTTCAGAGAGCAGGTATAACTTTATAAATATTTATGTAAGTTTGTTGAAAAATGTCAACGTTATTGTTTTAACATTGTCAGCCAA
>DYSO01000141.1 GCA_020718225.1 Draconibacterium orientale
TTTCAGCCTTTTAATGCATTGTTCCAGCGAAAGACCTGCTCCCGGCTTTTGGTTTTCAAGTTTCCAAAAAAGATTTCTGATTTTGTTTTCAAAAATTGCGGATAGGATCCATGCCGCTTCCAGATAAAACCCCTCTTTCATGGCCCTGCCAGCCTTTTCAACCATTTTTTTCCCGTGTTTCGGTTGTTTTTCCGAAATTTTTGTTTTCTTTTTCATTGTTAAATTATCTCTGTTTCATAAGAATTTGGAGGTAAAGGTAAGACGTGGAAACGGGAAATGCAACAAATAAAATGGCGACCCCTGCAACAATATCTGAAAAGGGATTTAACGATTATGTTACATCCGAATAAAAAAATATCGTAATTTTGCACCCGATTTATGTAAAATTAAAAAATCTGTTATGAGTATTGAAAAAAAGTTTTTAAAAGCAAAACCCGTTTGTAAAGTAAAATTTTCCCTTTCCGGAGATAGTTATAATGCAGCATCATCCATTCTGTTGGTAGGTGACTTTAACAATTGGCAAATTGGGGAGACCCCTTTAAAAAAAGCCAAGACCGGAACCTGGTCGGTGACCCTTGACCTTGAAACAGGGAAAGAACATCAATTCCGATACCTGATTGATGGTTCACAATGGGAAAACGACCCGGAAGCCGATTCATTCATTTCGAGTGGCCTTGGATCTGAAAATTCCGTTATTTCACTCTAAATTCACAAAGAAAGGGGCAATGCCCCTTTTCTTTCTATATTATACAGATTGCGGCTTCGAAAAGACTGATCAGCAGATCAGTAATTCATTTTATCATTGTTTATACCGCACAGGTTTCTGTACCAACCCCGATATCCTGAAGTAAGCGGTCCATGATAGGGCCAGCCTGATATTCTTTGGCTCTTTGGAGGGCAGCCTTTTTCATATGGAGGCGTAACGCCGGATCAAGAAAATATTCAACTGCTTTTCCGGCCATCTCTTCTGGTGTTTCCACAAGAAACCCATTGACGGCATGCTGGATAATATCCTTTGGGCCCTGGATATTGTATGCAACCACCGGTAGTCCGCAACCAAGAGCTTCCAGTGCAGTACAACTGAAAGTATCAAACCGGGAGGGCAGTAAAAGAAGATCGGCCACATGAAAAAGCGCAGGCATTGCATCGTGACTGACCCAACCAAGGAAAGTTGCCTCCGGAATTAAAATCTGCAATTCCTCTCCGGCCGGTCCTGTCCCTGCAATGACAAGCTGTACCTCCGGGAAGATGGTCCGTACCATCCAAAAAATCCCCGGAAGTTCCAAAACTCCTTTTTCTTGGCTTAACCGTCCTGCATAAAGCATGACAGGCCGCTGAATATTAAACGGATAGTCGGTATAATGCCCATCCGGAAGTTCGGTAAACTGTGCATCTGTCCAATGTGCGGAAAGAAAAACGCGGGATGGTTCAAATCCCATGGAACCACTGGTAAGCCATTGCTGTTGATCGGTATTTAATACAATGATATTGGTGAAACGACGGTAATAAAATTTTATTAAACGTTCAATCCGTTTTAACCCGGGTTGTTTCATCGCCAGGGCATCCCTGGCAAAAGAAATCCAGTCGGTATGAAGATAAAATGTAACATCAATAGAAAACCTGCTTTTTATATAAAGGGCTGCCATTCCCATAGGTCCCTCGGTAGAACAGATAACCCTGTTGTAATTCCCTTCACAGAAAATACGATGGATTGAATAATAATTGGGGAGCCTCAGTGGCTGCTGCCGGTAAATCGGAAGGGCAAACTCCATGAGCGGTCTGATAACGATCAGGTGGTCGTCGGATTGCAGGGTTTTGCTGCACACCATCAGGTCCACAGGTAGATTGCGCAATTTAACCTCCTGATGAATCGCTTTTAATGCAGTGGAGACCCCATTCTGGTCATCAAAGGTATCACTTAACCATAAAACACGGTTATCCCGAAATATTTCCCCCATTGTGTCGAGTTAGGGAAATTAGAAAACAAACAGATCCGGATCCGGGTCTTCCATCATCTGTGACTTTGACTTTTTATGCATCAGCTTATGAAAACGGCTTTCGGAACCAGCGCAATCCGCCCATTCGAAAAATTCTGTGAAAGAACAATCGGAGATGCTGCCTGCATAGGATTTAATGGCATCGGGACAAATAAACATCCCCCGGAGCAATGGGAGCATGGCGCTCTTTTTTTTGCTTTTTTCTTCGGTTTTATTTTTTGTCAATGGCATGGAAATTCAATTTTTAATTGCAAATATCATGATAATATACAGAGATTGATCGACTTAACAATTCCTTAAAGATTATTTAACGTTTGATTCATTATATGATAACACAAAGTTAACACCGGGGATCACTCGTTATAATAATTTAGCTATTTGTTTATGCCAGGTAAGACAGTTAAAAAAAGGGAAGTTGATTTGGTTGTCATATCCGATGTCCATTTAGGGGCATTTGGTTGTCATGCTAAAGAATTGTTGATTTACCTTCGCAGTATCCGGCCGAAAACATTAATAATGAACGGAGATATCATTGATATATGGCAATTCCGTAAAAGATACTTCCCAAAATCGCATTTAATGGTAATCCGGCACCTGACGGGTTTGATAGCAAGGAACACAAATATCGTCTATATTACTGGCAACCATGACGAGCTGATGCGGAAATTTGTCAAGTTTAAAATCGGTTCCTTTAAACTTGTAAATAAATTGGTACTGGAAAGGGATGGAAAAAAAATGTGGTTTTTTCATGGCGATGTTTTTGATATTACGATGCAATACAGTAAATGGTTGGCGAAACTTGGTTCTGTTGGTTATGATTTACTAATCCTTCTGAACAGTATTATAAACTTTACCCTGACTTCTTTAGGGCGTGAAAAAATTTCTTTTTCCAGGCGTGTAAAAAACAGTGTAAAATCTGCGGTTTCTTACATCAATAAGTTTGAGGAAACAGCGGCAGAAATAGCCCGGTCAAAAGGTTACACCCATGTGGTTTGTGGCCATATCCATCAGCCTGAAATCCGCATCATTAAAAGCAACAACGAAGAAATTGTTTATTTAAATTCAGGCGATTGGGTGGAAAACCTGTCAGCCCTTGAATATCACCAGGGGAGATGGAGCATATACAAATATCGGGAAGACCTCTATGCACAGGCATATCGTGCAGCCATCAAACAGCCCGATACCCCCAGCCATAAAGAGACTTTTGAAGAGTTGTTGAAAGAAATCCGTTTATGATGTTTTAATCAGGTCAAGATATCGAAGGTAAACGTCGTCCACAATGGATTCCCACGGATGATAAATGGTTTTCCTGGCCCCCTCCCCAGCTCTTTGAATGGCTTCCGGATGTTGCATCAGATCAATGATGGTATTGGCCAGATGGTCGGCATCATTGTCTATCAAAAATCCGTTTATCCCATCAAGAATATCCTCGGCAGAAGAGCTGTTTCGAACAACCACTGAAGGGATATCAAATGCAGCGGCTTCCTGCATTACCAAAGGGCTATTGTCGTAAATTGAGGGAAACACGAAAAGATCAGCCGTTGCATAAATGGTTTGAAGTTCCTGCCGGTCGGTAATGACTCCAAGAAATATAACATTTTTTATCAGTCCTGATTCTTTAACGATTTTTTTCATCTCCTTCATGGCATATCCTTCGCCAACAAAAACCATTGTAAAAGCATGGCCTTTCGATTTGATAATTGTCAAAGCCTGAAGGATTACTTTTACATTCTTTTCCCAACGATGCTGTCCCACAAAAAGCATAATAAACGCATTCCCTAAGAGGTCAAGGGTTTGAAGCCCTTTTTTACGTAACTTTAACCATTGAGTCCGGTCGGGTATTTGGATGTCTGTTCCATTGGGCATAATTTCATAAGATCCGACAAACCCGTATTCTTTTAATGTTTCACCGGTTGACTTGTTTGGGACCCATACCAGATCGGCCGAATTATAAAAATCGAGGGTCATGTTCAGCAGAAAATCAATAAATAAATCATTGTTGATCACTTTTTTAAAATCCTCTTTGTACTTGGTGTGAAATGTTGCCACAAGGGGAATTCCAAGTTTTCGTGCCAGTTTTGCAGCCAGTTGGCCACTTATGAAAGGGCAGTGGGCATGCAGGAGATCAAATTTGACTTTTTTTATTTTCTTTTGAAACGTAACATCAATCAGTGGAAGGCCAATCCTGTATGGGTTCATTCCGGGAAGCAGCAGGGATTTAAACCGGTAGACTTTATACGATGCCGTATCTTTATAATCTTTTACCCTGGGGGCAACCAACACACTTTTTCCATATTTTTCGTTCAGCCAATGCGCATAGTTGTGTGCCGTCATTCCTACCCCATCCATTATAGGGAAGTAGGAATCATTAAACTGACAAGTCGATATTTTCATAGTCCGGTTTTACTGCAAATATCGTAAAGCACAACACAACACATTAATATTTAACAATTTGTTAATAATAATGTAATGATTTCGTAATGTGGGGCTGTTTTCATGGAAATGCAAAAAAAAGCTGCCTGAAAATTCAGGCAGCTTTTAAAAAAAACTTGAATCCTATTTAAAGAGGTAGCGGAATCCGATCTGTGCCTGCCACCTGGAACTGGACAAACCGGCATCATACAGACTCCATACATCTCCGCTGCTGGGAGGGGTAAAACTGTATTGTGGCACAGTGGTTACATTTCCCTGGGTGTCTTTTTCAAAACCCTGGAACTGGAGTAAGGGATAATTACCATAATAACCGGCTACATAATATTTGCGGCCCCAATCCCGATTCAGGAAGTTCATGAAATTAAAGATATCGAAAGTTACCTGCAAGGTATGACGTTTGCCCTTGACAGTAAGATAGAAATCCTGTGCAAGATGCAGATCGACGGTACTTTCAAAGGGTGTACGCGACCCGTTGCGTTCGGCATACTGTCCGCGACGTGTACTCAGATAAGGATCCCCTTCGATGAATGCGTTCAGGTTTTCCCATTGGGTCTGTGCGGGTACAACAACATTCCCGTTTTTATCAAGAATATCAACCAGGCGGATATCACTTTGGCTTGAAGGGACGTACATCAATTCAAGATTTTGGGTGTCTTCCCCCAAATAATAGGTTTTCTTGGTGACCGGATCCTTATAGCTGTTAGAGAACCCGTAGGAGAAACGACGGCCCGATTGTCCGTTATAATACAATCCGACGGTGGTCGCAAAATGTTTTGCATATTCAATTTTATAAGAAAAATAAGCCATGACACGGGAACCAAGATCATAATCGGACCAAGCCAGGTCCAGGTCGTTTTTACCTCTGACATTCACCACTTTCCACTGTGAAACGTTCTGGGATGACACCGCATCGTTCATTGATTTGGCATGGCCGAGGGTATAGGCGATATTTCCCGCGAACCCATGGTCCAGTTGTTTCTGCAATTGAAAAGTAAGGTCATAAGCCCACCCCTGATTGGTATTATATCCATATATAATATCGGTATATTTTGTTTTTGCAACAGAATCGTTGGTTTTCCATAATGGGCGATTATCGCCGGTACCGGTTAGCGTTTGTCCGGTTTTAACATACCGGTAATTATAATACATCACATTGTTCATGTTTTTTGTATAGGTAAATTCGCCGGTTACAACGAGGCCCCATGGCAACTTCTGATCAATACCGATACTGGTCCTCCATACCTGGGGATACTTGAAATTCCTGGCAAAGATGTCAACTTCGCCCGAAGGGGTAACCGGGTCGCCTGGTTTATACCCAGGCTGGTTGTTCCAGTCGGGATTGAATTGGATATAGGTACTTGGTTTGGCAGGGTCATAAACCGTCCTCATTCCGCCTAAAGTTATACCGTTGTTGGTATAACACCCACCCGGCCATACATAAGGGATTCGGCTGGTAAAAATCCCGGTACCTCCCCGGACTTGGGTTTTTTGATCGTCGAACAGATCCCAGTTAAACCCAACCCTGGGCGAAAGCAGGAATTGAGCTTTTGGCATTTGACCGGTTTTCCCGTCGAAAGTCTTTCCATCCCCGGTTTCAATATTCTGAAAATAAGGGATGATCCGGTTGTTGAAATCGTCGTTCGCTGCAGCGTTGGTAAGGAACATGGGGATATCGAGCGCCACACCCAGCGAGACTTTAAACCTGCTGGTAATCTGGTATTCGTCCTGAATATAAAAACCAAGTTGAAGCGCTTTAAATTTGGCTGCAGCATCCGATCCCGGTCCGGTTACGCCATCAACCAGAGAAAAGGTACGGTCATACTGTGTGGCCGAAACCGTATCGTTATTTAAAAAGTCTCCAACGGAATTAAACTGATAATATCCGAAATTCTGACGGATAAACAGGTTGTACATGTTGTAAAATTCATTGTGGGTCCCGATCGTTAAGGTGTGTTTTCCAAGATAGATTTCAAAATTGTCGGTCAGGGTATAAATATCCTGGTATAAACGGTTTGCTGTCGAGTACTGTTCACTGCCAAAATAAATCTGAGCGGTTCCATCCTTGATGGAGACATAGGGGAAATTGCCTCCCATCGGGCTGCGTTTATCACGGACAAAAGTCAGCCCTACGATAAGGTCGTTGGAGTATTTATTACCAAAAACACTTTTCAATTCAACGGCAGCTGTATTGGTTACGGATGGGAAATCGATTCCGGCATTACTGAATGTCAACCCTGTTGTTGAAGGTACACCGGGGGTAACACTGCGTCCTTTGGTATATTGATACCGTGCCGTAAATGAATGTTTGTCGGAAATATTCCAGTCGATCCGTGCAAATACCTTCTGCCCGTCGAGGGTTTGGCTCCCACCGTCGATGGATCCCGGGTCGTAGCCATATTCATTGATGAGTTTGTTGGCAATATTATTCAGGTCGGTACGGGTTGCATTGCCGACATAAGTAGTAAAGTCGAAAGGCTTCGGAGTTTGGTCATTCTGAAATTCGACATTTAAAAAATAAAACAGTTTATCTTTTATGACAGAGCCTCCCACGCGTGCACCATAGGTTTGTGAAGAGAAGTCGGGCAACCGTTTTCTTAGGGAATCGGGCATATCGACACCATTGGTCGGGGTTTTTCCGGCTAAGGATTGATTTCTGAAGAAATAATAAACTGAAGCTTCCAGGTTATTGGTACCCCTTCGGGTAACCGCGTTGATCCCGGCCCCTGCAAAACCGCCCAGTTTTACATCATAAGGAGCAACATTTACCGATAACTGGTCAATGATATCGGGACTGAATGGCGAAATCCCGGTTTGACCTCCATTGGTCCCGGTTGCGGAAAGTCCGAAAACATCGTTGTTGACCGCACCATCGATAAAAATAGCATTGTACCGGTTATTCATCCCTGCAATTTCGATGCTGCCATCGTTACTGACCCTGGCCTGTGGTGTCAAGCGGGTATAATCGGTTATATTGCGGGCAATGGATGGCATTTTATCAATGGCATCGCGTGTAACGTTGGTCGTGGCGCCGGTCCGGTTCCCGTCGAACAGATCGTTCCGGAGCCCCACAATTTCGACGCTTTCCAGTGTTTCGGCGTGCTCCTTCAGGGTAACATCAATTTTTAGGGTTTGGCCCAACTGAAGAAAAATATTGGTCTGTTCAAACTTTTGATAACCAATATAGGTAACCGTAAACAGATAGGGGCCGCCTATCGTGATGTTTGAGAAGTGATAATAGCCCTTGGCATCGGTTGTAGTGCCGTTTCTGGTGCCTGTAGGCTGATGCAGCGCAATTACTGTGGCGCCGGGTAAACCCATTCCCTCAGAATCAACAACCCGGCCATTGATACCTGAAGAGGTCACCCCCTGCGAAAAAGATACATCCTGGAAATATCCCAGGAATAAAACAAGGAAAAAAAATCGGAGTACATTGTTTTTCATAAATGTTTTGATTTTAGTGAATAAATTTTTCTATTTACTGGATTTCAATACATTAGTAGATCATAAATCATCAAACAGCGTGTTTTTTTTCGGTCCATTTTCAGTACAAAGATCGAAACCAAAAATGTTAAAACACCCGAATTAATAATTTTTTGGCTCTTTGACAATCTAAGTGGGTAAATTTACTGAAATTATATTAACGAA
>DYSO01000142.1 GCA_020718225.1 Draconibacterium orientale
CAGGCTGACATCAATAATGCATTTTCAAAAAACCAAATCTGTTAAAGTAGAAATAGCCTGAAATTGTTTTGCTGCGGCTATTTTTGATCCTTGTGCCACGGTTTTTACGGCGATGGGATATTGTGCACAAGCCAACGCTTTTTCCCGTTGCTGGGCAGCATCTTTGTATGTTCCGGCATCTTTCACCACATTATCGAATGCATAATAAGCAGTACGGCATTTCCCGGTAGAAAGGAAGGCATTCCCCCTGCGATAAACTGGCTCATTGCGGGCTTCGGTATAGAGCAGTTTTACATCTTTGAAATCCGGGTCGGCAAGATGAACTTCCCCAAGCGCTATAGCGGCATCCTGAAAATTCTCATTCATCAGATACACCGAACCTTGTTTATAGCGCTCGTTAAGAGCCTGTTTCATCTTATCTGCCACATCGTTATAATTTTTATCCTGATCAAAAATAGATTTCCATTTGCTGTAAGCATCCATGTATTTTCCTTCGCCATACAAACGGGCGCCATCCTGATATATGGGTTCGAAAGTTGCCTGTTTCAGGTAGTTTCGTGTATCCTTGAAATCGGGGTCGATTTTGAAAATTTCGAAAAATGTGACCTTTGCTTCATCGAACTTCTGCTCTCCCATGTTTTTTTGACCGGCTTCGTATCTTTGGGTAAGGTAATTTTCTTTGGCATCATCAAAATAGCGCCTCATGGCAGGATCAGGCTTCAGGTCAACGTCGGCATTGGCGACCTTTTCAATGAAATCTTTTGTCGTGATATAATCGTACACTGTGGTTTTATAGTCGCCCCGATTGAATGATTGTGCAATATCATCTGCCTGATCTTCAATATACAACTGTCCGGATCGTTTCAATGCAATTTTGACTTCCGGGCTTTTTGGCCTTTTAATACACGTTTTGTAATACAGTTCGGAAGCATCCTTGAACATCCCTGCCGATTCATACGCTGCACCTTTCTTCATCGTTTTTTTTACCATACATCCGCCGGTAAATAAAATTATGAGGGTGATCGTTGTGATTGTTATTGCCCTGTTCCACATATCACTTGATTTTAATAGGCATTCCCCACCACATTTTTATCCACAACCTTTCCATCGATGATGTTAAACACCATCCAGGTTGTACCCTTTTTATCAACCGCAATAGTATAGCTGTTCAGTAATTGGTTATTCCCATAAACCTGCACCCTTGCTTTGGATCTGGAAAGCGCTTTGGACCTGGGAGATTTTTTGTCTGAGAAATTTTTGATATAGCACGTATAGGTTGCATTGTTGTCGATGCTTTTCACGGTAATGGTCTCGGGCCCGAATCCTTTCAGGTCATCCCGGTCAAGTTTTGCGGTTCCGTCGTTCGAAATGTGCATGTTCTGATAGGAGATGTGGTAATCTCCTTCTTTCACAAGATGAAGATCCAGGTCTGCGGGACGTTTATCCCAGTCGAGTACCACACGAAGCGCACCAAAATCTATGACCGGCGATACAGAAAAACGATTATCGAAAATCGTTCCGGCCACAACTTCAAACGGGTAGGTAGCAGGAATAAAACCTTCTTTCGTAAAATGGAACGCATATTTGTTATCCTCCGGAGGATCGATAAATACTTTTCCCTGCATATCAGAGGTGTATTCGCCCATTTCCTCAATGTCAACCAACGCCCCTTCAACCGGGTTGCCGTTTTCGGCATTGATAAAACGAAGTACCAGTTTGCCGTTTTCCAGTGTCTCCATTTCATCATCCATTGCTTCAAGCATCTTTTCATATTGTGCAAATGCGAAAATGGGCAATAATGACAGGATAAATAAAATAATTTTTGTTTTCATGACGGTTAGGATTTATTTCTATTTCATTTACTCAATACAATAGGGCAAATACATGATGCTAAATTCTTTCCTGATCCCCGAAATGATTGAAAAGAACTTATTGAAATCCAGATACGTACAATTGCTTTGATTGACATCTGCTGCGGGAACACCGAAATTAATTGGTTTGGCCGCGGCAATAATCACAAAACTGCCAAATTCAAAGTCACTTTTATCCTCTTTGGTCTCTGCAAGAGCCTCTTTACGGGCCTGCTGGATGGCCTCTTTTGCTGATAATTCAGTCGATACCAGGCGATAATGGTAATCTTTGATCACAATCTCCTGTGCCAAAGCGCCAAATCCCAAGATCAAAAAAACAGAAAACATCCTAATCTTTTTCATCTTGCTTAAAAATTTTAAATCGTAAATCGTAAATCGTAAATCGTAAATCGTAATTAATTCAAAATGTCTTTGCGCAAATTCATGCGGGTTTGCGAATGATCGCGGTCGTAGTCAAATAACAAATCCCCTGTTTTTGCAAACAAACGGATATAATTAAGCGGGTACCAGATGATCATTTTCCCTACATTAACTCCGGTCAGCGCATCCACCTGCGCATTGCCATCCGGTAGAATGGATATACGCAATTGCGCATTGTTGCCCAGTTTAAGTTTGTTAAAAAGCACATCACCCCCGTTCTTTGTTAAAATGGTAATGATGTTGTTCTCGTTTTTCATAAACCCAACCTTCCCGATGAGCTTATAAATATTCGGAAACTTCACTTTAAAGCCCGGATTATATTTGTTGAAGGCCTTTTGAACATCCTTGCCGGAAATTACTACCCCTGAATTTTTAATGATGTTCGATATGGCAAACAGACCGGCTACTGCATGGTCCGTTTGTTGGGCGATACATTGGTCATATTCTTTCTTGAGTAAGTCTGCATAATCCAATTCAGCGGTTGCATTCATAGCTAAGATCGTTGTTGCAGGAACCAGGGTGTTCAGCATCGCCCCGTTGAAAACAACAGAAGTATCGGTAACGAATAATCCATAACCGGCATAAGTGGGAGAATATTCCATGATCCTGACATCCTCTTTTTTACCCTTTTTATCAAATCCCAACGAATAAATCAATCCGGCGCTTTGCGGAATGGTATCAAGGCCGGCATTATTAATCCAAAGCTTTTCTCCTGTGAGGGTATATTTCGCCAAAAAAACATCGCTGTTTTTTCCCGATTGCAGATTTCCAAAATTGCCACTGAAGGAACCTGCAACGTACAGATTCCCCGAAAGATCCTGTTCAACAGCTAAACCCACAGCATTCCCTGAACATTTCAAATGATCGGCCCACAGCAGTTTCCCTTGCGGATTGATTTTGGCTACAATGTAAGATTGTTCATCAATAAATCCCTTTGCAGAAAATGAACCCATATTAATCGTACCTGCAAAATAGCCGGTGACATAGAAATTGCCGGCTTTATCAAATACCAGGTTTAGCAAATTGCCTGCTTTTTTTATACCCGATTGCATCGCCAGGTCCCAGGCATTGTCGCGGGTCAGCGCTTCCTGGCCCGCGTTGTTCATGGCTATGATTTTCGCATTTTGCAAATAAAGATCCGGCATCGTCCTTCCGAATGGCGCATTGAGAAAGGTGGGATCGGCAACAATGTAGGGCTCTCCTTTATAGGTAACGTAATCGCCAAAAGCATCCGTGGTGGAATGTACCGCTGTGAACATGTGATTGGGCAACTCAAGCCCGACCACCTTCAGTGCAAGGAGATCGCGCACAAGGTAAGCAAACAGCGTTGAACGGTCTTCACAATCGCAGGCCGGATAATAGAACAACTCCTCTGCAAAGAAAAACTTCTCCTTGCCGAATTGCTCCTGGTCGGTTTGATATTTAAATGCAGTCTGAACAAAATTGAGGATGAAATTTATACCTTTCGTTTCAGTCATGTTAGCCAGGATGGGTTTAAAGCTCTCTGCAATGGTTTGTTTTGTATCCATGGATACCACTGCGTTGAAATATACATCGGGGTCAACCTGCGGATAGTTTTTATAAAACGCGATCACTCCGGGATCATATGAAACTGAAATGGGGTATGTTTTACCCTTGTAAACAAAGAGGATTGATTTCACGACGGACTTGTTTCCGAAGTTCATCGGATTTGCAATGTTAAAATCCAGCGGGGTATTGGCAAGATCATAGCTTTTATCATAGGTCATGATCTCGTTACCTTCAAACGGGCTGAAAAAATAATAGTTAAGGTTATTGATGGTTAAAAATTGCTTTGAATATAAGGTATTATAGGTGGGCAGTAAAATGGCAATCTGGTTTTCGTTGTATGCAATTCTTACATCGTATCCCGAACGCACCATCAGGAACCATTCAAGCAAGTAGCGGTATTCCTGTTGCTCAGCCATTGGATAAACATGGTCTGAGGCTTCCTGAATCAGCATAAAATATCCCCAATCGTTCACATTGAATCGCGATTTGGCCTCCATCAACTGATTTACGAGGTTGTTGTAGTTTGTCTTACTGGCCCGATCCCAAAAATCGGTGATGGCTTGTTTCCCCTTTTTGCCTGTTGGAATATTTTTGAAATCCTGGTCAATATTCAAATAAACCTTTGCGCCACAAAAATTAATGGAGAACGCATCTTCAGGATAATTGGCTGGTTCCGGTTTTTGAATGACCGGCAATTTTACCAGCACCGGAATCTTTGTTGGAATATCCAATGGCGCTGTAACAATCGGAATACGGGAAACAGGCGATCCCGGTGTCGGTACAAATTCGGGGATGGCTTTGGGTTTGGGTTTCTCCGGTGGCTTCTTCCCGGTAAAAACCTGAAAATTTTCCCACTCCTTTTTCAGATAGTCGGAATAATCCTTATCGTGTTTCTTAACATAATGGGCATAGTCATTTCGCAGATCCTCCAATATTTTCTGTTGCTCAACCCTGAATTTGTCAAAACTTTCCTGCTCCTGTTTCAACCACTCTTCATACGTCTGAGCCTGGATAATACTGGTGGTTACCAATAACATCAGCAGAAAAAAGATCCTTTTAACATACCTCATTTCCGGCAGGTTTAAAATTTCGAAGTAGTCATGTTGACCCACATTTTATCGTCCTTGATATCAATATTTTTGATTCTCCACGAGAGTCGGGTACGCGATCGCTCTCTGATAAGTTCTGTGGAAGTATCTTTCGTTCTGTCTCTCAACCTTTGTGATTCCTTGCTTAAGATTTTGGCTTGCAGTGAGAGTTGTTCCGTGATCTGGCTCACATCGGTATTCCTCTTTCTGATAGTAATATCAACCTTTTTCGACATTTTATTCCCAACTATAATATCCGCTTCGTTATTATAAAGAAAAGCCTCAACCCGAATATTTTTCTTACGATTATTTTGTCGATTTTTTAAAGGAATGCCCAAAAGTACGATCGCCTCACTGCTGGAAAGAATTGCGTTTTTGAGAATGGCCGATTTTGAAAGGTCAGCGGAAAAATCAGCGGAAAAGCGATAAATTTCTTCATATTTTGAATCGGCACCTGATCCTTTCTCCTGACTATAAAAGTCGGAAAAATGTTCGCAGTTTGTCACATTGGCCATAGCCCCCAGCGACAAAGCCCTGAAAACTGCCTGCTGTCGGGCAATAGAGTCGATAAGCCCGGAATCAGAAATCCCAAAAACATAGAGTGTATCTTCCCGTTCGGTGAATTTCATATTCATCCAGAGAGGTAATTGACTGAGCGATGTTGCGAGCAAGATTGTATCAACGCGGCTAACCCGATAGTTAGCCATCTCTTTGTCAAAATCGCGGGAAATGGTTGCATTCGTTTGTGACCAGGCCAATGGCACAATCAACAGGACTGCAAAAAGCAATAAAAGAAGCCGGCTATGTTGATTCCATAGTATTTTCAGACAATATCTTACAAGAACCATCATATCCAGCCTCTCCGGTTTTACCTGGCAAAAATGCCCGTTTTGAATGAAATGTTGGATTACTGAGTATCCAGCTTATCCATCTCTTCTTCGAAGGTCTTTTTGAATTTTTCGTAATTGTAATCAACCTTCAGGAGTTGATCGGCGGAAAGCCGGTTGTTCAGGGCGCTCAAAACATCATTACCGGCTAGTTCGATGGTAACGTAGGTTTTATAGTTCCCATCTTTTGTTTTAGTCTGTTTGTTGCAGATCTCGATGGTACCTGTCAGTTTTTGTTTGACCACTTCGCGTGATAAGCTTTCATAGCGGCCTAACATCTCTTCTTTTTTATTGACTTCAGATGATTTGCCATAGTTGTCGGTCACGGTTTTAACCACTGTTTCAATCTGTGCCGCCAGTTTGGAGCGTGCTTCGGTCATTGCCTTTTTCTCCGACATCATCTGATCCATACTTTCGCCCGTTGCGCTGGCGCGGAAATGTTCCTTATCCGAATTGTACTCCGGGCCATAACAGTACCTCACGACCTCCTGTTCATCAGCATTGGGTTTAATATTAGTAGTAGCAGTAGTAGCGCTTTTGGATGATTTGCATCCTGAAAGAAAGCCCATGGGTAATGCCAATGCCATCAGCAATACCAAACACTTTGTGCAGATGTTTCTCATTTTCAATCATTTTTTAATTAATAATGTTATGTTTTAAAATTCAATACCTTAAATTACCTCTCTTCAAATGTAGTAAAGAAAGTTAACTTAACTGTATTGAACAAACTAATTTTCAAATAATTTATTCGTTCACATAGGTTGTTTATTCCAGCCATCGCGTTTATCGATTTGGTTTTGTGATAAAATTCAAAACCCATCGACCTGCGTAAGAATCTCCTCAGGGAAGGCAATATACCATACTGCCGCGCCAGCTCTTTAAAACAGCGGGGGCAATATCAACAGAATGGGGGGCATCTTGCTCCGGAATGGTGGGGGTAGGATCAACCTACATGGCAGATGGTTAACGAGAATTGATGGTTTATTCCCCAATCAAACTCAAAATTGGTAATCAATAATCCAGGGTCATCATTAGGATAACGTAACCGGGTTTAGCAACAGACGTAAAAAAATCACATCTGTTTCTATCTTAAGCGCAAGTATTTTTTATTTTTGATGGCTGACTATATAATGCAAGTCTGCGATTAAGGGTGCGTTTTTATCACAAAGTATTTTGTTCTGAAATACAATGCAACATTAACAAGGCCTATCAGCACAGGCACCTCTACCAACGGTCCGATAACCGCTGCAAACGCTTCCCCGGAATTGATCCCGAACACGGCAATGGCTACAGCAATAGCCAGTTCAAAATTATTGCTTGCCGCAGTGAATGAAAGCGTTGCTGATTGTTCATAGGTGGCTCCGAATTTCTTGCTCATCCAGAATGAAAGCAGGAACATGATTACAAAATAGATGCTCAGGGGGATGGCAATCCGGATCACATCCAGGGGGATTTTTACAATGTATTCACCTTTCAGGGAAAACATCACCAGGATGGTGAATAGCAGTGCGATCAGCGTAAGTGGGCTTATTTTAGGGATAAACTTTGTATGATACCATTCCTTGCTTTTCACCCGGATCAGGATAAAACGTGTGAGAAATCCGGCAAGGAACGGAATTCCGAGATAAATAAAGACACTTTCGGCAATCTGTTTTATGGTAATGGCTTCCACGGCGCTGTTTGTCGGAAGACCGAACCAGGCCGGGAATACCGCGATAAACAGGTAAGCATAAACGGAAAAAAGAAGGACCTGGAAAATTGAGTTGAAGGCGACCAACCCTGCACAGTACTCTGTGTCGCCTTTGGCCAGTTCGTTCCAGACGATCACCATGGCGATGCACCGGGCCAGACCGATGAGAATCAGGCCATACATGTAATCAACATTGAACTGCAGGAAAATGATGGCCAGCAGAAACATCAGCACCGGGCCGATGATCCAGTTCTGTACGAGCGACAATCCCAATATCTTCGTGTTTCTGAATACATCTCCCAGCTCTTCGTACTTTACTTTGGCCAAAGGGGGATACATCATGACAATCAGTCCGATCGCTATGGGAATATTCGTTGTGCCAGAAGAGATCGAATTCCAGAATCCGGCTATGCCAGGGAAAAGCCATCCCCAGGAAACGCCGATGGCCATCGCTAAAAAGATCCATAATGTCAGGTAACGGTCAAAGAATTTGAGTCTGGTTTTCATAATGTGCTGATGTGCTAATGTGCTGATGTGATGATGTGCTGATGTGATGATGTG